>JAPLIF010000218.1 GCA_026389255.1 Cyanobacteriota bacterium | reverse complement strand
GGCCCGCTCCTGGGCCTGGGTCAGCCCCTGTTGGGCTTCAGCCAAGGAAGTAGCAGCTTTAGCAAGCCGATCCTCCGCATCTTTGAGATCGGCCAGAATACTGGTGCGGCGGCGCTCAAGGATGCCGCCTAGAAAACCCTTCAAAAACCAAACCAAAGCGGCGATCACTACCGCCAAGTTGATAATATTGGTCTCAAAAAGATTGAGATTCAGACCAAAGCCAGCTTGGCTGGCCAACAGAGGCAAAGTTAGAAGGGTAGTCATCAGGCTGGCAGCAGGCGATCAACAATCATCTGACCCAAGCTTTTAGCTTCGGTGCCCAGTTGGGTCAAAGCCTTTTCGCGTTCCGCATCGATCTCGCGACGCGCTTTCTCCCGAGACCCATTGGCTTCGGCGGTGGCTTCTGCAAGGGCCGCCCGGTGCAGTTGCTCCATCTCCTGTTCGGCGGCAAGAATCACCTGCTGAGATTGCAGGCGGGCTTCCTTGAGGCGATCCTTGAGATCTGATTCCAATCGTTCCACTTGGGCCAACTTTTCCTTGGCGGCGACACGGCTGGTGTTGACGTATCCCTCGCGTTCCTCCACGGCTTTGCCGACGGGGCGGAAAAACAAGGCATTGAGAATGAAAGTGAGGAGCACCACCTGCAAGGCCATCAGCGGCAGGGTGGCATCAAGGTCAAATAGACCTCCTTCCTGGGCACCGGCCTCGGCGGCGAACAGTAGCCAACTGGTCATGGAGCGGGGGAGCGGGCGAACGGGGTGGTGGCTAAGTCAACGGAGATTTCACAGCCAGTGGCATGGGCTCCTGTTGGGCGGAAGTTGATCCACCCAACAGGAAACGCCAAAAGCTCAGCCGGCAAATGGGTTGGCAAACAGCAGCACTAGGGCTACCACCAAGCCGTAAATGGTGAGGGCTTCCATGAAGGCGAGGGAGAGCAGCAGGGTGCCGCGAATCTTGCCTTCAGCCTCGGGTTGACGGGCAATACCTTCCACGGCGCTGCCAGCAGCGTTGCCCTGGCCGATGCCAGGACCGATGGCGCCGATACCAACAGCCAGACCGGCGGCCAAAACAGAAGCGGCGGAAGTCAGGGAATCCATGGGGGAACGGGGAATGGGAGGTCGCTGGAGAGCCTGCGCCTGGGACATCTCGGGAGAAATGGGCCCGAAAAATCGGACGTGCGCGCAGAGAGTTTGGCAGAACGGCGTCCCTAGGCGACGCAGTTATGGGACTGGATCAGTGGTGCTCTTCGTGCACCGCCTCTCCGATGTAGTAAGACGCCAGAGTGGCGAAGATCAGAGCTTGAATGGCGCTGGTGAACAGACCTAGGAACATGGCCGGCAAGGGGACGACCAAAGGCACTAGGAATGCCAATACGGCAACCACGAGCTCGTCAGCAAGGATGTTTCCAAAGAGACGAAAGGACAAAGACAGGGGCTTTGTAAAATCTTCGATAATTTTAAAAGGCAACATTATAGGAGTTGGTTCCACATAGTATTCGAAATAACGCAAACCCTTGCGGCTTAGGCCAGCATAAAAGTAGGCCAAAGAAACTAACAACGCCAAAGCAATCGTGGTATTAATATCGGCGGTTGGCGCACCCAACTCACCACTGGGTAAGTGGATCAGTTTCCATGGGATCAAGGCACCGCCCCAATTGCTCACAAATATGAACAAGAATATGGTGCCGATGAAAGGTAGCCAGTCTCGGTAAGCCTTCTCGCCAATCTGCTCACGGGCCAGATCGCGGATGTAGGTCCACAAATATTCAAGCAAATTCTGGACGCCGGAGGGTTCTCGCTGCATCCGTCGGGTGCCGTAGACGACCAGAGCAAGCAAGGCACCGATCACGACCCATGAACTGAGAAAAACCTGGCCGTGAATCTTGAGATTGCCAAGTTTCCAGTACAGGTGCTGACCCACCTCGAGTGCAGCAAAGGGGAGACTGAAAGTCATCGGAACCATCGGAGTCGGTGTCCTGAAGAAAGGGCCGAAAGGAAAGGAGGGGGCTTGGGCCGGAGTTAGTGGTCTAGGGCGGCCTGAACCAGCAAGGCAGGTTTATAAAGAAGAAAACCCACCAAGGCAGGAAAGAGCTGGAGTTGGGGCAGACGGGCGCAGGCAAGTACGAGCACGACCGGTACCAGCAACTGCACCTTGCTCAGGGAGCGGCTGGCTTCGCCCAGTCGAGCCACACTTCGGGACAAGAGCCAAAGATAGAGAAGACCGGCAAAGGCACCGATCAGAAGGCTCAAGGCCACGGGCCATCCGAAAGCGTAGGCCGCAAACGGCACCGAAAGAGCTGCCACAGCAATGGTGGCCAACAACATGCGCTGCTGGAGCCGCTGAAAATCCCCCATGCCATTGACATGGGCGATGCCTAAGGGCTCCTTGGCATGAGGTAAAGGCACCTCAGGATTTGGAGACGGGGCAATCGCGGCCGGCAACCGTATGAAGCGAATTAGCGAGCAGAACTTATCACGCAGGCTTACGGAAGCGGCGTCTTCCGGCTCAGCCGACCAGGGGTTGAAGCAGCCGTAGGGCGATCAACCGCCGAGCCCTAAGCAGGCGCTCCTGCTGATCCATGGCCAAAGGCAAGGTGCCCAGAGCCATTCCTTCCGGGGCCCCCTCTAGGGCTTGGAGCAAAGCCAAATCGCCAGGTTCGATGTCCAACGGTTCCAGATCCGGGCCCAGAAGCGACGTCGACGGCCAACCCCAGAGGCAACGGTTACGTTCCCCACCGGCAGCCAACAGGTCTTCGTCCTTTCCCCATTGTTTCGGAATGATGGGCTCCTGACTGAGGAAAAACTCAAAATGGCTGATATCGGGATCGAGGGTCTCCACCAATTCCCATTGCTGACGCTCAGGAAGTGCCTGGGCCCTTTCCAGCAGCTCCCCCTGCAGCAGGCGAGCCGGATCCCACTGGGCAGGATTGGAGAATCCACAGAAGTGCAGCCCACATTGCTGCAGCAAAGCAAAGAGACGACTCAGGTCATAGCTGGTTTCCTGGGGATGCAAATACATATCTGCGAAATTTGAATCCGCCGCTGTGTCTAGGGCCCAACGGTTCTCATGGTGACGACGAAGACGATTATGGGCCGGCAAATCATGGAACAAAGATCGGCCCAGCCCCAAGCCTTCGTCAGATGGGCCGGCCTGCAAAAGGCCCAAGGCCTTCTGCACCCTGTGAATCTCCCAGCGACCCCCATCGGCGTACAGAAAAAGATGCAAAAGCCCTCTGGGCGCAAGCCGCTCAGCCAATGCTTGCAACCCCAGTTCTGGACGATCCAGATGATGCAGCACACCTACAGAATTAATGTAGTCAAAACTTCCAGTCTCCTCAAGGTTTAAAAGGCTGCATTGCCTCACCTCCAAGGAGTGCACCTGGCCTGCGGCCCCAGAGCGCTTTAAGCGCTCCTTGGCCCCATCAAGGGCCCCAGCGCTGATATCCACAGCCACCACATCGGCGCCTGGGTTGAGGTGGCACAGATAATCCGTACTGACGCCAGTGCCGCAGCCGGCATCGAGG
>JAPLIF010000361.1 GCA_026389255.1 Cyanobacteriota bacterium | reverse complement strand
TCTTCCTCAAATCCATCAGTCTTTGAATCAGTTCAAAGCTGAATGCATTAGCCACCTTATTGGTGGCTTTTTTTGTGTGTACTGTTGGGCAATTCCTTGGTGGCTTGGGGATCGCGGCGGCGCCTAAAGCCGTTCTGGCAGAGTTGATTTTGCTTAGGCAGGAAATAGGCTGAGTTCCGCATAGTCCTTAATTCCTACAAAATCCCCGTTGTCTGTCTCCGGGTTGCCCTCCCTTTGACTAAAGAGAACATTGAACCCAGCTTCTGAGGCGGCTTTAAGTTCGGATTTGCGATCGCTGATAAAGATTATTTTTTCGGGGTTTGCGTTGAGAGTCGCGCTTATTTTTGCATAGCTTTGTTCGATTTGTTTGCTGCCGATATTGGTGTCAAACCATTGGCAAAAGAGATTGCTTATATCTCCATAGGTGCTATGTTGATAGAGTAGTTTCTGGGCATTGATTGATCCTGAAGAGTAAACTGAAAGTTTTAGCCCTGCACTGTGCCAGCGCTTAAGGGCCTCTGGTACATCTGCATACAGTGGCGCTTTGAGAATATTTTTTTCGTAGCCTTGGCGCCAAATAAGTCCCTGAAGTTCTTTGAGAGGTGTTAGTTTACGATCTTTTTCGATTAACCAAGATAGATATTTAATGGCGTATTCAGTGTTTTTTTTGAAAGATTTTTGCCTCAGTGAAAGAGCCTCCGGATCGGTGTCGTGGTCCCAGGCATCAAAGACTTGAATTAGGATCTCCTGGATGATTGGATTCTCCGCCTGATCCGTTAGGAACAGGGGCATTTGTTGATGCGCATAAGGAAACAGCACGTCGCTGACAAAACTCACAGGGCAAGTGGTCCCCTCGATATCCAGTAGCACATGTTGGAGGCCTTTGATGGTGATCATGTCGTGGTCACCATGCCGTTGCCAAGGTTCTTCAGCAGGAGCTCACGCCAATGCTGCTCCAGTAAAAATTCCAGGATTTCAAGATGGCGCTTGGCCATGGCCAGGTCATCTCCCCACGCGTACAGGCCATGGCCACTGATCAATATTCCAAAAGGTGCCTCGACCAAATGGCTATGGGCTAATTGGCTGAGGCGCCCTAAATCCTGATCGTTAGGAAGTACAGGGATCGCAATTTGTTGCTGATGACTACTGATCCCTTGCAGCCCTTTCAGCATTTCCAGCCCTTTGATGGTCAGTTGCCATCCCTGCGCGTCCAGGGGGTCTCCCTTGATTTCTGCCAGGCGTGAGAGCAGTGTCGCCGCCTGGGAGTGGGTATGCAGAACAGCTCCTGCCTGCCTTTCGGCCACGATTGCCAAATGCAGCAGCGTTTCAGCACTGGCTCGCCCCTTGCCTTCGATCACCTCTCCTTTGCCGTTGACCACGATCAGATCGCAGGGCTTTAACCCTCCTTTTTCCACGCCACTGGGGGCCATCAACAGGGCTAGGGGTTGGCGCCGTAGTACACAACTGAAGTTGCCTCCGGTGCCATCACACCAGCCCCGCCGATCAATCGCATCCATCACCCCACAGAGCCCCTGGGCCAAATCGTGCTTTAGGTCGGGAGCCTCCGTTGACGTGGCCGTCACAGGACTTGCTGGCAGGGGATCTCTCCTGAGTTAAGCGCCTCGCCCATCCCGGATCATGGGTTGTCACCGACTTGCCATTTAGGTTTGACATTGGCTGCACCAGTGGCTGCTGCGTCCCCCCAAGCGTTGCCGTTGGATGGGGTTGCCACAGCGCCGACAGGCTTGTCCAGAACGTCGATAGACCCAGGCTTGGCTGCCGTAATTGCCATTCAAGCCTTTGAGGTCCCTGAAATCGCTGAAGGTGGTGCCTCCTGCGCCGATGCTGGCCCTAAGCACCTCCACAAGGCACCGTTGCAATTGGGCCAGACGATCGAGGGAGAGGGCCCCACTGGGGGTATCGGGTCGAATGCCGGCGGCAAACAGGCTTTCATCGGCATAGATGTTGCCGACGCCCGCGATCAGGGATTGATCCAGCAGGGCATTCTTGATGGGTCTTTTGGATCCCTGCAGCCGCCTGCTGAGATACTCAGCCGTTGTCTGGGGATCAAAGGGTTCCGGGCCCAGGCGACCCAGACCCGTGATCACCGTTTCTGGCGCTGTGTGGGGCGGTACCCACCACATCTGGCCAAAGCTGCGTGTATCGATGAAGCGCAGTTCATATCCTGCTGGATTCCAGAATCGGACGCGGGTATGGAGGCATACGGGAGTCAGCTCCTGGATCCAGAGGAACTGCCCGGTCATCCTCAGATGGACCCCCCAATGGCCTGCCTCGCTGCCGTCCCCATGGGACAGCTTGGCCATCAGATATTTGCCGCGTCGCTGCCAGCCCTCAATGCGACAGCCCCCAAGAGCGAGCTCAAAAAGGGCTGGCTCCTGGGGGCTGGCGATCGCCCGTTGGCGAAGAACAGCAACCTTGGCGATGGTCATGCCTTGGGTTCTGGACTCCAGACCCAAACGAACGGTTTCAACCTCGGGTAGCTCGGGCACAGGGGTTGAGGTTTAGGCCCGAGGCGACCCTCAGGCTGGGACCAGTTCGCTTTCGGCGAAGTTGTTGGTATTGATGCCGCCGTCGGAGCCGCTGTATCCGTTGTAGTTCACCTTTTCAAAGCGAACAATCACGGGATAGCGAATCCCAGAAGTGTCGACGGATGCCACCGTGCCTACTTCGTTGTACCAGTAGGACTCGGGACGTTTGATCCGTACTTTGTCGCCGCGGGAGATGGCCATCGCTGGGCTGGGGTCGGGTGGCTTTCCTGTGGACATTACCCCTGCTTGTTGGCTTTGCCCTAAGGGGTGTCACGTTTCGTCGCTCGCCCGCATGCCTTGCGGACCCAGGCGGCGCCGGCGCCCATGGCAGCATCCCAATCCATAGCCGTTGGCCCATGTCTGCCGTTGAGGTCCTCTCCGAGGCGCCGTTCATTCAGGAGAGTGGTGGCGACGCCCCTCTCATTGACCTGGATCTGCCCGATCCCGAACGCGACGACATCAGTGTGATGGAGTTTCACGCCCGCCTTGAGGAAGCCTGGGCGGTCTGTGATCGATTTGATCTGCAGACCGAAATCTGGCGGGGTCGCATCCTTTGTGCGGTCCGCGACCGCGAACGTCGCGGTGGCGAAGGCAGGGGCAGTGGTTTTTTGCAATGGCTGCGGGAGCGGGAGATCAGCAAGACCCGGGCCTATGGCCTGATCCAGCTGGCGGAATCAGCCGACGCCATGCTCGGGGAAGGGGTTCTCGAACTTGCCAGCGTCAATCAATTCTCGAAGCGTGCCTTTCTTGAAACCGCCCAGGCCGATCCAGAGGTGCGTCAGATGATCGGCGAGGCGGCCAACGGGGGCCAGCAGATCACCCGCAAGCAGGTACGCCGTCTCACCGACGAGTTCACGGCGGCGACCAGCCCGCTATTGCCCGAGGAGATTCGGCAGCGCACCGCCGACAACCTTCTGCCCCCCCGGGCGGTGGCGCCCCTCGTTAAGGAGCTGGCCAAGTTGCCCGAAGCCCAGCAGGAAGATCTGCGCCGGGCCCTGCGGGAGGAACCGGAACTGGATCGCGTCAAGGATGTGACCCTCACCGCCCGTTGGCTTGACAAGGCGGCCCAGGCCGCGCTGGCCGTCAGGGCGTTCCAGCAGGGCAACCTGGATTTCGAGAAGGCGATTCAGGAGGCCCAGCGGCTGGATGCCTTGGGCCTCCTGGCCGACGCCGTGGGTCAAGCCCAGGCCCTGGAAAGTGCCGTTCTCAAATTGCACACCAGCTGGCGACGGCTAGGGGGTCTCCAGGATCGCCTCTGGGTTGAAAGTGGCAGCAGCACGCCCCAT
>JAPLIF010000189.1 GCA_026389255.1 Cyanobacteriota bacterium | reverse complement strand
GAAGGGCACATCCGCCTCCATGCACGCCTCCTCCAGCAAGCCCTCGTAGCGGCGCACCGTCGCCAGGTCGTACCAGAGCACTTCGGCCAGGGGCATGGCTTCTGCCAGCACGGGGGTGAGCCCCAGGACAAAGACGGGCGCCAAACGGCGGCAGTGCCGCAACAACTGCTCAAAGCCGTACAAAAAGGCCTCGGGTTCCAGCTGGGGGCGCCCGTCGGGACGGCCCACCCGGGCGGTGTCGTTGAGCCCCACCGCCAGCAGGATGCCCTGGGGATGCTGGCTGCGCAATTCGCCCCGCACCGCCACCTCGGCCTCCAGGCGGGCGGCGACGCGCTCCAGGCCATCGCCGCGCACGCCAAGGTTGTAGACCACGGGCCCATTGGGCAGGTCCATCCAATGGCGCTTGAGGCTTTCGCACCAGCCGCCCTGGTCCGGGTCGCCCCAACCGAAGGCACCGCTATCCCCCAGGACGATCAGTTTCCTGGGAACGGCAAGGGCCATGGCAAAGGGGATTGGAAGGGGGGCTGCGGTGACTCAGAGACGGTCCTGGAAACGGGCCAGCCTGTCCAGGCCGTCATCCAGGGTGGCCTCCGCCGCCGCGCAGGAGAGGCGAATGCAGCGATCATCGCCAAAGGCCAGGCCCGGCACCACCGCCAGGCCGACTTCTTCGAGCAGGCGGCGGCAGAGGGTCATCGAATCGAGCCCCCAGGCACTGACATCGGGGAAAGCATAGAAGGCCCCCTCCGGCGGAATCAACACCACCCCGGGGATCCGACCCAGGCCCTCACTGAGGTGCTGGCGGCGGGCGCTGAAGCGATCCGCCATCGCGTGGACACAATCACGGTTTGCCGTGATGGCCGCCAGGGCCCCCATCTGGGCGAAACTACAGACATTGCTGGTGCTCTGGCTCTGCAGGGCGGCGGCGGCGGCGATCACGGGGCGGGGACCGGCGAGCCAGCCCACCCGCCAACCGGTCATGGCCCAGCCCTTGGCGAAGCCGTTGACGATGAACAGCCGCTCGGCCAGATCGGGCGCCACCGCCGCCAGGCTGTGGTGGCAATGGCCCGGGGCCAGCAAAAACTCATAGATCTCGTCACAGACCACCGCCACCTGGGGATGGCGGCGCAGCACCGCCGCGATCGCCTCCAGGTCCTGGCGGTCCAGGACCATGCCGGTGGGATTGGAAGGGCTGTTGAGCACCAGCAGCCGGGTGGAGGGCCGGATCTGGGCTTCGAGTTCGTCAGGGGTGAAGCGAAATCCCCGCGCCGCCTCGGTGACCAGCAGCCGGGGTTCGGCGCCGGCGAGGCGCACCATTTCGGGGTAGCTGAGCCAGAAAGGGGAGGGCAGCAGCACCTCGTCTCCGGGGCCGAGCAGCACCTGGAAGAGGTTGTAGAGGGCCTGCTTGCCGCCATTGGTGACCAGCACCTGGTCGGTCGTGGTCGGCACCCCGTTTTCCAGGGTTAATTTGGCCGCAATGGCTTCGCGCAGGGCCGGCTCCCCGGCCACCGGGCCGTAGCGGGTGTGGCCCGCCTCCAGGGCGGCGGCGGCGGCCTGGCGAATGAAGGCCGGGGTATCAAAGTCCGGTTCCCCCGCCGAAAGGCTGCAGATGTCCCTACCAGCCTGGCGCAGCTGTTTCGCCTGGGCGGCGATGGCGAGGGTGAGGGAAGGCTGCAGCCCCTCGGCCCGGGCAGACAGCTTCAGCGGGGCCGACATCAGGGCGGGAGTGGGCGTCGTAATGGGCCATCCTGCACCACGTCTTAACCCTGGGCTAGCCCAGCAACACTGCTTTGGACGGGTTGGGGGTGGTTTGCTAGGGGTGGATGCGCGCGACGATCCCCCATGTCCGAGGAGCAGCTGAGTGCCTTTGTGCAGCGGGCCCAGGCCGACACGGGCCTGCTGAACGCCCTGTCCGAGGCGCAAGACGTGGAGACCGTGGCGGCGATCGCCCGGGGAGCCGGCTTCACGGTCGACGCCTCCGACCTGTGGGGCGCCTCGGATCTGGAGCCCGGGATGCTGCCGGAGGCAGCACCGGTGTGGCTGGATCCCCATCAGTCCCTCACCGCCTTTCTGCACCAGGTCGAACTGGATCCCTGGTATCAGGAGGCCCTGATCCAGGCGCCCGATGGCGAGACCGTGGCCGCCATCGCCCGGGCGGCGGGCTATCCCCTGACGGCCGAGGAGCTCTGGGCGGCCTCCGAGCTGGATCCGGATGGGCTGGAAGGTCTGCCGGTGATCTGGCAGGACCCCCACGGCGAACTGTCGGCGTTTCTGGCCCAGGCCCAGATCGATGACGCCTTGCAGGCCGCCTTGAGCCAGGCCCATGATGTCGCCACGGTGGCGGCCATTGCCCGGGCCGCCGGCTATGCGGTGGCCAGCGAGGACATCTGGGCGGCCTCCGAGCTGAGTCCTGGCGATCTGGAATTGCAGGCCTGGCTGGATGATTCCAGCGCCCTCGGAGCCGAAGAGTTCCCCCCCCACCGGCCCTTTCCCCAGCCCCTGTGACCGGAGCCCCCCCGGGCGACCCCCATGGCGGGCAGCCCCCGATCGAGGCCCTGGCCAGCGCATGCGGTGCCTGTCGCCGCTGCGGCCTGGCCGACAGCCGCCAGCAGGTGGTGGTGGGCCGGGGCAATCCCGCCGCCCGGCTATTGCTGGTGGGGGAGGCCCCCGGCGCCGAAGAGGAGGCCTGCGGCCAGCCGTTTGTGGGCCGCTCGGGCCGGTTGCTGGAGGCGATGCTGGCGGCGGCGGGCCTCAACAGCGAACGGGATCTTTATATCGCCAATGTGATCAAGTGCCGGCCACCGGGCAACCGCAAGCCCAGCCGCGCCGAAATCGAGGCCTGCCGCCCCTGGCTGGAGGAGCAGATCGCCCTGGTGCGGCCCCAGCTGGTGCTGCTGGTGGGGGCCACGGCCCTGGAGGCGCTGCTGGGGATCAGGGGGGGCATCACCCAGCTGCGGGGTCAATGGCTGCAACTGGAAGCCAGCCCAGGGCCCGACCAGCCGGCGCCAAGCCAGGCGTCTAAGCATCAGCGAAGGCCAAGCAAGCGAGTCCAAGGCCAGCGAACGCCAAGCCCCCGATCACCGATCCGGTGGCCCGACCCGGGAGAGGGCGGTATCGCCCTGATGCCCCTGCTGCATCCCTCCTATTTATTACGCCATCCCTCGGAGGCTGAGGGATCGCCCCGCTGGCTGACCCGGGCCGATCTGGTGGCGGTGCGGCAGCGACTGGGGGTGTGATCTTTGCCTTGGATAGGCATATTCCACTGCCCCTAACACCAGGGTAGCTGCCGTTTGCAGCCAGCTCAGAGAGAAGGCTGATCCAGCAACTCCACCCAGGCCAGAACGGCCTGGGCCGTAGTGAGGGCCTGTTCGGAATCGCGGGCATCGAACAGCTCGCTGGGGGGGGTGTCGTCGAGGGGGTAGCGGCTGGTCACGGTCATCCGGGTCAGGGCCGGAAGGGGCAGGGAAGCCAGCTCCGTTGCATCAAGACCCTCGGCCGCGAGGATCTGGACCAACTGGCCCAGCACATGGGTGTGGGGCGGTTCGCGGCCGAGTTCCAGGAGGGCGCCCTTCAGGGCTTTCTCGGCCGCCTGGGCAGCAAAAAAGCAGGCCTGGGCATGGAAGCCGTTGCTGCGGGCCAGATCAGCCAGTGCAAGGTCGTTATGGGCCTGGCGCCACCAGGCTCCCGTACGGGCTTGACTCATGGTCGCGCGTGCACACAAAGGGACTGGGCATAGACGGCGCGCCAATGGGGGGAGGGCGAGTCGGCCAGGGCCTGCCAGCGCAAGCGATCCAGGGCCAACACGTCATCGCCCACCAGGGCGGTGCGCAGCTGATCGGCGGCCCGCTCCGCCACCTCGGCGCCCTCGGCTACCACGAGCAGATCGGTATCCGAAAAACCATCCCAATTCCCCCGGGCCCGGGAGCCAAACAGCCAGACCCGGCAAGGCAAATCACCCAGGGTTTCGGCCAGTCGCTGCTGCAGGTCTTGCAGCCAGCGTTGCTGACGGCGGCGGCGCAATTCGGCGAGGGGGCTGAGACCGGGGGTTCCCATGCCCTCAAGTTAGGTCGACTTGCCGATCCCCGCTCGGCCAGGGGAGCGGAGAATCTCGGGCGAAGGAAGGCCAGAAGCCACAAAAAAGCCCTTCCCAAGCAGAGAAGGGCGAGTACCTCAAGCCGCTTCGATCAAACCGAAGTCTTGATCCGGCGCCTCAACTGGCGACTCCAGCCATAGGCGGCAGCGGCGCCGAAGAGGGGGAGGGGGCTGGGGACAGAGGCCGTAGCCAATGGCGTGAAGCGGAGTGTATTACCTGGGGAAGTATTATTATCCAAATTATCATAGCGAACATAGGAAGGCAAATTGAATACGGCAATCAATTCGGGAAGAAGATCAGCTCCTATATTACCAAGGATAAGATCATACGTTGAATTA
>JAPLIF010000144.1 GCA_026389255.1 Cyanobacteriota bacterium | reverse complement strand
GGGACCCGGAACGGCTGGCCGGCGCCAAGGGGGGGCAACAACGACGAAGCCAAACCGTAACGCCCCCGGGCGCTGGTTCGAACGGGCAACCCCACCGTCCGGGGACGGGTATTTCCCAGCCCAAGGGGTTCAGCGGCTCAGGGGTTCGATGTCATTGAGCTGCCAGGTCTTGGTGAAGTAAGGCTCGGTGGGGCCATAAAAACGGAAGTAGCCGAACCAGCCCTGGCCCGGGTTGGTCTGGATCCAGTTGGCGGCTCCGGCCGGCCGCATCGGAGCGAACACCACATCCACCGAACCGTCGGAGTTGCGCAGCAATCCCGCTTGCCGTGAACTCAGGTCGGCGGCCCCCTGGGGGGTGATCAGGGGACCGCGGCTGACGTTGTCGTAAAGGGTGATGGACCAGAACTGCTTCACCGGCGGCGCGGCGGGCACCCGCATGCGGTAGCTGCGGCCCCCATCCAGCCAGCGGCCCTGGCTGTCTTTCGAGACCTCCAGATAGGCCTGCCCGAAGCCGATGATGCGGCCCTGCATCCCCACCGACATGCCAATCGCCTCATAGAACCAGGAGCTGCGCTCATCCAGCTGGACCCGTTTGAGGTCGGGACTTTCCTGATTCAGCTCAAAGCGCTGGGCATAGTCCCAGTGTTTGCCGGGGTAAACCGTGACCCCGGGGGTGCGTTTCTCAAAGGCCACCGTGCGGGCCATCAGTTCGCCCACCTGGGCGGCCTCCGCCAGGATGCGGCTCTGGCGGGCATCGGGGTTGAACGGCTGCCCGGGCACCAGGCCCAGGGGCGCCAGCATGCCGAACATCAGGCGGTCCCGGGGGGCCACGGGCTCGTTGGCATAGAGCTCGCTCAGCAGGCGCCAGTAGTCCAGGTTGGCGGGCTGGGCCGATTGCCATGGGCGCCCGCCCACCGCCGAATAGGCCGTGGCGGGGGGATGGGCCCGCTGGTTCCAGCCGTAGAGGCGGTGTTGGCGCACGGTGGCCTCGGCTGCTGTCCTATCCGGTGATAGACCCCGGGTGCCGAACCACACCTGGTTGCTGGGGGAGCGCACGATTCGGTAGCCGGGGGCCTCAACGGCGGGGCTGCCGGGGGGCAGGATCAGATACTTGCCCCCCAGTCCCTTGTCCGGACCTGTCTGGCCCATGTCGGTGATGGGTTGCTGCCAGATGTCCATCACGCCGCCGGCGGTCAGGCCGGCGGGAACTTCCACCACCAGGGCCCCTTGGCTGGCCAGGTCCCAGAAACTGAAGGCATAGAGGGTCGTGATGTTGGGGGTCAGCATGCCCGCCTTGTCCTTGAGGTTCTGATAAAGCAGGACCTCGCCGTTGGAGGTGCCCAGGCTGCGTCGCTGGGCGTCGTAAAGGGCCTTGAAGCCGATGGCCGGCAGGGCCCAGAGATAGGCCTGGGTGGCACGCTGGAAATCGAGTTCGTCGTAGAGCTTGGCTGCGGTGGCTGTTGTCGGGTAGCCGTTCTCCAGCGTCAGGGGGCCCAGGCGGGTGTTGACGGTGCTGAGGCTGCCCCGCTCCTTGGCCACCGGTGGGGCTTCGGCGGCTTGGGCCGTGCCGACCCCGGCCCAGCCGCCCGTCCCGAAGGCGGTGACGAGGGCAAGGGCCAGGCCGAGGGGCTTGGGGCGGGGCAGGCGGGGGTGCGACAAGTTCACGGGGCTGGAGGGAGGGAGGCGCAAGCGCAGCCATGGTGCCAACAGCAAAAGGCCCGCAGCAAGATGGTGCGCTTCGGGCCAGTTTGGGGTGGAAATCCTGCGTGAAGCTTCAGATCAACGTCAGGATTTTTTGGGCAATAAAATTGTGAAGACGACCCGTCCAGCCCAGCCGTGGGGCCCCTGTTCCGGTCCCTGGGCCCAGTAGCGAACACCCGCGCCAACGCTGACCAATTGATCCCCCAGCTTGAGGACCTTGCCTACCAAAAAATTGATGGGGACGGCCCACTGCTCGCCCTGCCAGTCGTAGGTGGTTTCGGTCTGCAGGGTGGCGCTCCAGGCGCTGGGGGTGGTGTAGCTGACAAACGGCTGCACAAAACTGGTGTTGACATCGGAGAGACGGCCACGGTTCTGCACCGACCAGAGGTGGTTGGCCAGCACGCCGACGGTCCAGGGTCCGCTTTGTTTGAGGACCACCCCTGTGGGGCCGAGGGCCCATTGATTGGCGGTGGTGAAGGTGTTGGTGCCGGTGGGCAGCAGGGCCACCGGACCGAGCCCCCAGATCAGGCCAAATTTGCCGGGGGTGGCGGGGGAAAGAAACAGACTCTGCACCGAGTCCCCAAAGTCAACGCCGTTGTCGAAACGGCCCTGATTGAGATCAGCGTTGGCATCGTTTTGATGGATCACCGGCAGGATCGTGCGGGAGATCAGATTCCAATCTTTGCTGAGGTTGATGGGGATGACGGGTTGGATGTTCAGCGTCAGGCGACTGATGTCTTCCCTGGCGCCGATGCGATCGTCCCAGTTCCATTGAAAAGGAATGCTGACTAAAGCCGCCACCGGATTGGCCAGCTGTTGGGCCAAAGAAGTTTCTTCCTGGTCGAGGGCTTGCTTGGCTTCTTGCTGCTCAGGGCTGGGTTGCGCCGCGGTGGTTTGTTCGGCCAGGGTGATCGGTGCCAGGGCGGCTCCCCGATCGGGGAGGGTTTCGGCCGCGAGTCCGGCCGTGGCGAGGGGTGCCCCCAGGGAGTAGGCCGAAAAGGCACCTAACAGGGGAAGGCGCATCCAAGCAAGGGGACCCCGAGAGGCCCCCAGAACAACATGGGAGAGATGGGCTTGGTCAGCCATGGATGCAGGTTGCGCGAGGATAAAGCCTCCCCAAGCCTTGGCTTAGGGAGGCCCATCATGCCCCTGGGTCAGCCCTTGGGAATCCGTATCTTCTGACCGGGAAAGATGAGGTCAGGATTCTCGATCACTTCCCGGTTGGCGGCGAAGATTTCGTTATAACGAGATCCATTGCCCAACTCCCGTTCGGCAATTCCCCAGAGGGTGTCGCCTTCCTTCACGAGCACGAATGTGGAATCTCCAGGGGCCCCAAGCGCTGCGGCCTCGACTTTGGCGACGCCCTCCACATTGCCCGCCATCAACACCGCCTTTTCGTAGGCCGCGGCGTCGTTGGCCGTGCCGCTGATGGTGGCGGTGTCACCGTCAAAAATCACATCGAGATCGCTGATGCCAGGATTATTGGCATCGATGTGTTTTTTGAGTTTTTGGGCAATGGTGATGGAATCTTCACCACGATTAAAGATTTTTTTGCCGACATTGGCGGCGAAATCAAACAGGGGAACGCCCATGGTCAAGATTGGCTGGCCTCCCTAGAAAAGCATCTCCCCTGGGCCATCGCTAGGCGTTGGTGATCGCGAATACCGGCCCTTAGGCCACCAGGGTTAGGAACCCCATCAACCCTGCCGCCAGGGGCCGATAACCCACTTCAGCAAAACCGGCCTGTCGGGCCAGCTCGATCTGCTGCTGGGCGGTGGGAAAGCGGGCCAGGCTGGTTTCCAGATAGGCGTACTGCTCTTTGAGGTCCACCAGGCTGGCCACGGGCACGACCACACGGTTCAGATAAAAGTGTTGGAATTGGGCCGCCCAACCCTGGGATGGCCCGCCTGCGGGGTCGGGGCGCTTGAAATCGAGCACGGCGGCCCGCCCCCCAACGCGCACCACCCGACGCAACTCCGCCAGGCCCCGGGCCGGATCCACCAGGTTGCGCAGGCCATAGGCCATCAGCGCCCCGTCGGCCCAACCAGCTTCCAGGCCCGTGGCCAGGGCATCTCCCTGGTCGAATCGCAGCGGCAGCCAGGGTTCCTGGGCTGCCCTATGGCGAGCCCGTTGCAGGGGTGCTGCCGCCGCATCAAGGCCCAGCACCTGGCCGCCGGGGCGCACCTTTTGGGCCAAAAGCAGGGCCCCATCTCCGGTACCGCAGCAGAGGTCCAGCAGCCGTTGCCCAGGGCGAGGATTCAGCCAGGCCACGGCCTGCCGTTTCCAGAGGCGGTGGCCACCCAGGCTCAGCAGGTCATTAAGCAGGTCGTAACGGGGGGCAACGGCCTCAAAAAGGTCCCGGACCGCCTCTTCATCACCGGGGATCATTTTGACCTTGCGATTCCAGGGGCAGCACGATCGCATCCAGACTCACCCAGGCCTCCTGTTCGCCGGGGAGGCGATGCAGGGCGGTATGGGGGGGCCGGTCGGGACTGGTCATGGTGAGCACCATCACGGTGGCCAGGCCCACCGCCGCCGAGCACACCATGCAACCCGCCAACATGAGCGAAAATTCCTGCCGATCGGTCGCAGCCTGCATCAGTTGCAGGGCCCAGGCCACCAAGGCCACCACGGCGAGCACCATCACCACCGCCAAGGTGGTCAGCACGGGGGCCGGCAGGGGCGTGAGGGGGAGCACGGCAAACGACCCCAGGGCCGCATTACTTATCACAATGTAACGACAGCCCGGAGGCGGCCGCGATGGATGGGGGATTGGATTCGAGGGGGCGAATCGCCAGGCCTCGGGCGAGCAGATCCTCCTTGATCTCGGCCACCGTCAAGATGCCGTCATGGAGCAGGGAGGCCAGCAGGGCGGCGGCGGCTCCGCCGCTGTTCAGGGCCGCGGCGATGTGGTCGATGCAGCCGGCTCCGCCGGAGGCGATCACGGGCACGGATACGGCGTCGACCACCGCGCGGGTCAGGTCCAGGTCATAGCCGGCCTGGGTGCCGTCTCCGTCCATGGAGGTCAGCAGGATTTCGCCAGCCCCCAGGGCCACCACCTGGCGGGCCCAGGCCACGGCGTCCAGGCCTGTGTTTTCACGGCCGCCCTTGACGAAGACATCCCAGCCCGGAGCGGTGCCGGCGGCCTGTTCGGCGCCGCTTCGGCGCCGGGCATCGATGGCCACCACGATGCACTGACAGCCGAAACGTCCAGCCCCCTGGCCCACCAGCTGGGGATCCCGCACGGCGGCGGAGTTGAGGCTCACCTTGTCGGCTCCGGCCCGGAGCAACTCGGTGATGCCATCGACGCTGCTGATGCCACCCCCGACGGTGAAGGGAATCGTGACGGCCTCAGCGGTGCGCCGCACCAGGTCCACCAGGGTGTCCCGTCCCTGGTGGCTGGCGGCGATGTCGAGAAACACCAGCTCATCGGCCCCGGCGGCCGAATACCGGCAGGCCAGTTCCACCGGATCGCCGGCATCGCGCAGTCCGACGAAATTGACGCCCTTGACGACCCGACCTTCCGCCACGTCCAGGCAGGGAATGATGCGTTTGGCCACCATCGGGGCAAAGTCCTAGAGATTCCAGTCCCAGATTGTCAGATCGGCTAGGACGATGGCAGTTGCCCCATCTGCTCGATAGGACCGGTGGTTTAACTGCCTTGGGTGATCTGGGCAGAGAAGCGAATGTAGAGAGATGTCTATTTAATTAACCCGATGACAGCCCGGTTTGAATTTATAGATTTAAACAAGACTATGTTGCTCCTGCCCCTTGCGGGTAGGGCAGCCGTCTTTGGCTGGAGTCGCCAATGTTGGTAAGCATATGAAGCTCAGCCCTCTCACCACCGTCAGTGCCAACGGTCGAGTCCGAGCTGCAGCGGTGCTGTTGGGGCCCTAGCCTAGGCATGGGCTCTTCTAGTCTTGAATGGCTGTTCAGCTTTTTTGATGCAAATTTCCGAGGCGCTTCAGTAACGAAGGCAAAAAAATTACCCCTGGGGAACCAGGAACCACAGGAATAAAGATGCGAAGATAAATAAAAACTTAAATCCGAAGAATATTAGGGGATTTGGACCGCTTGGGCGAAACTTTATCAAAATCAGTTGTCACCACCATTTTTGCTTTGATATGTCTAATCCATTTAGAACAATTCTCCAACTGCGTCATTGGCTTTGAGCGCAGCTGCCCGCCTTGCTGGTGGATCCTCTTTGGCGGCAATCCTGGTATCAACCACCATTGTTGCCTTACCGGTGCATGCTGGTGAAAGTATCGACACCACACCTAACTGGAATGGTTCTAGTGCTATAGATCCATGGTCTTCTTCGGGATCCCAAAGCTACGGCCAAATAATAACCCCCCTAGAAGATGGAAACCTCATGGATTTCACCTTCTACATCAATCCTGATCTCTTTACTCCTGACATCGCCTATCAGGCCAGGGTTTACCAATGGGATTACACAGGTGGTCCCGGAGTCTGGGGGCCAACAGGACCGTCTCTTTATAACTCTGGCACCCTTTCCTTCAGTGGCACCCCTGGAAGCTTCTCCGAAGTGAGCATTAACACAGGTGGTATTGCCGTGAGTGCAGGTATTCCATACGTACTCTTTTTCTCTACTGTTGGCGAGACTGACACATCGAGTAACTCTACGAGGTGGGGATTTATTAGCTCAGATGTGTATGCTAACGGAGATTTTGTTTTCTCTAATAATGCTACTTCTTTCACCGAACCCTGGGACAGTTTTTTTGGCACTGGCACCGAACTTGCCTTCAAAGCCAATATAACCACTCCGGTGCCGGGTCCTCTCCCCTTGTTAGGAGTTGCCGCTGCCTTTGGTTATAGCCGCGGGATTCGCCGTCGCCTCGCTACCCAGCGGCCTTCACCGGAATGAGAAAAAACTTCGGAAATGAACGACCTCACCTAAGGAGACTCTGGGCAACACACCCCCAAAAGCCCAAAAAAGTCTCAATTGTCCAAACCGGACTTTTTTCTGCGTCCAGATGGTCTGTCCTGTCGAATTTGCCAAGTTTCGATCCTTTTTACTTGCCTATTGAGGCTTGAATAAGCCAAATAGACGCACTAATCCCGTGTCTATATCGGTTCCAG
>JAPLIF010000004.1 GCA_026389255.1 Cyanobacteriota bacterium | reverse complement strand
TGCACACTCATGGAGTCGTAGGCGCCCAGTTCGAGCAGGTCGTAGCGCGCGATCGGGGTCAGGCCGACATCGGGCTTTTCGCCATTGGCTGTGAAGCGCCCACCCGTGGCACCGCGTTCTAGGGCTTCGACAAAAAGCGGCAGCGTGATTTCCCCTTCATCCAGGATCAGAAAGTCGGCTCCAGCCGCGCTCAACTCGTCCGGGGTTGATGTGGGGTAGGGGCCGCCGACGGCGACGGGTTTACCAAAATGACGGGCCAGATTGATCTGGCGAATAATATCGTCTTTTTGCACAATCATGGCCGACATGATCACCAGGTCTGCCCATTGCCATTCCTCCGTGCTGACCGGGCGGATGTTGACGTCCACAAGCCGGAATTCCCATTCCTGCGGCAGGATCGCCGCCACGGTGATCAGGCCGAGGGGGGGGAGCAGGACCTTGCGTTGGATCAGTTCGAGAATTTTCTCGTAACTCCAAAAGGTCTTGGGGAATTGGGGGTAGACAAGTAAAACTTTCAAAATTGCAAGTTTCTGATACTGGCTATCTTAATCCAATCGTGCTGTTCCAGGTAAGACACGACCTGCGCCCTCGGGCCCGCTCGGATGCGGTCCAATCCAGGCGGCTTGCTTCGCTTCGCCCGGCCCAACCCGACCGCTCTCGGTCTCTAGGTAATTCTTCTCATTGTCCTCGAACGACCTGGCGGGGGGATGCGGACCCGTCGGCATACCCCTAGAATTCGCTTCGTAAAGCTTCATGAAGCCTCTCATGACGATTGCTGTAGGGCGGGCGCCATCAGCCCGGGGATGGTTTGACGTCCTCGATGACTGGCTGAAGCGCGACCGCTTCGTTTTCGTGGGGTGGTCCGGTCTGCTGCTGTTCCCCTGCGCCTACTTGGCGCTGGGCGGCTGGCTCACCGGCACCACCTTCGCCACCTCCTGGTACACCCACGGCATTGCCAGTTCCTACCTGGAAGGTTGCAACTTTCTTACCGCCGCCGTCAGCACCCCCGCTGACGCCATGGGCCACAGCCTCCTGCTCCTCTGGGGTCCAGAGGCCCAGGGCGACTTCGTGCGCTGGATCCAGCTCGGTGGCCTCTGGCCCTTTGTGGCCCTGCACGGTGCCTTCGCCCTGATCGGCTTCATGCTGCGTCAGTTTGAAATCGCCCGGCTGGTGGGCATTCGCCCCTACAACGCCATCGCCTTCTCCGGCCCGATTGCGGTGTTCGTCAGTGTCTTCCTGATGTACCCCCTGGGTCAGAGCAGCTGGTTCTTTGCCCCCAGCTTCGGGGTGGCCGCCATTTTCCGCTTTCTGCTGTTCCTGCAAGGTTTCCACAACTGGACCCTCAACCCCTTCCACATGATGGGAGTGGCGGGGATCCTGGGCGGCGCCCTGCTGTGCGCCATCCACGGCGCCACGGTGGAGAACACCCTGTTTGAAGACAGCGAGCAGGCCAACACCTTCAAGGCGTTTGAGCCCACCCAGGAAGAAGAGACCTATTCGATGGTCACCGCCAACCGTTTCTGGAGCCAGATCTTCGGGATCGCCTTCTCCAACAAGCGCTGGCTGCACTTTTTCATGCTGTTCGTGCCCGTGATGGGGCTGTGGACCAGCAGCATTGGCATCATCGGTCTGGCGCTCAACTTGCGCGCCTATGACTTCGTGAGCCAGGAAATCCGGGCCGCTGAGGATCCGGAATTCGAAACCTTCTACACCAAGAACATCCTGCTCAACGAAGGTCTGCGCGCCTGGATGGCCCCCGCAGACCAGCCACACGAACAATTCGTCTTCCCTGAAGAGGTCCTGCCCCG
>JAPLIF010000115.1 GCA_026389255.1 Cyanobacteriota bacterium | reverse complement strand
GGCCCACACCTATGGCCTGGGGGTGGCCCTCGAAAAGCTGCGGGTGCCGCCCAATATCACCGTCATCTGCCTGGGCAAAAGCACCTACGCCCGGCTGGGAATCATCGTGAATACCACCCCGGCCGAAGCCAGTTGGGAGGGACACCTCACCCTGGAATTCAGCAATTCATCCGGCGCCGATTGCCGCATCTACGCCGAAGAAGGCATCTGCCAATTGCTCTTCTTTGAGGGGGATCCCTGCGAAACCACCTATCAGGACCGGGAGGGGAAATACCAGCACCAGCCGGAACGGGTGACCTTGGCGAAGGTGTGATGGGTTGCTTTGAAAACGACGGCGTCGGCATTATTGGGTTTGATTCCTAATCAATCTTTTGATTGTGCCAGCCAATGAGCGCAGAGTGAAAATGATTTGATCTGCTAGATCTATTGTTTCTTGGTAGAAATGTTGAGTGACAATCTTGGCTTGAAACCGTAAGCTTTTCACATTTGAATCACTGAAAAGTTTGCTCACATCAACATCGAGTTCCTCCAAGCGATCAAGCAGGCTCGAATCCAAAAGAGTTTTGGGCTGATTGTTGAAGGTGTGAAGATAGGAATATTCACTTTCCAGGAGGACCATGGCCGCATGAAAATTAAACCGTTGAGATTTGATGTAGGAGGCTAGTTCTTTTCGAGTTGGGTTGGCAACAAAGTATTCAATCTTTTGCTTGCTGAGCCTGCGGTGTTCTTGGTAGGGATTGTAATGAAAATCGATGTAGGTGATATTGGTTTCGGCCTCGCCGCTGCCTGCCTTCGAAGTGCCTGCGTGAAAGCCAAAGACAAGAGATTGACAGGCGCCTTGGGCAAAAAAGCATTTTTTGCACCATGGAATTTCGGAGTATCGATTTGGATGGTAAGGGCTATTGACATATTTGCGCGGTATGGTGAGAACTTTGTCGTTGCCGATGAAATCGATTAGCGATCTATCCAAATCATCGCGCGAGCACGAGAGTTGGCCATTGACCTTACAGGCAAGGAATTCATCGCAATCGATGGGGAAATAGAAGTCGTGGGGATTCTCGCGGTCTAAATACTTGATTAGCTCTGCCACAATGATACCTGTGGTGGAATAGTCTTGGAGCTGGTTATACTTTCTGTTGACGGTGACACCGCGGCATTCAGCTGCGTTCAGAGTGGCGAGAGTATGGGGGTCGTTTGAGCCATTGTCGAAGACGAAAATGCTTTGGGCCGATATCATTGTTTCGTGGTATTTCAGCCATGGATCGAGAAGAAGGGTCTCGTTCTTCTGCATCATAATTAAGGCGATGCGAAGGCTCATGACGATGGATTCGGAGCGCGGTGGGCCTGGCGGCTTTGAGTTTAAGTCCGGATGCAACCCGGAAGATCAAGGTGCCAAGCGGGCCTTGTGCAGGCGGCTCTTCTCGTACCAGGCGGCAAATTGCGGTGCCCAGGTCACTAGGTGGGGCCACATCAGGTCGCAGAGTTCACGGATTTCCTGCTGGGCGTCGAGCTTGGCGCGCAGATCGAGGAAATGGAGGAAGGCCCTCAGGCTGAAGCTCACTACAAAGTGCTGGCGATAATCGAAGGGCAGGATGCCGCGGGCGTGTTCTTCGGCAAAACCGGCAGCCAGCAACTCGGCGTAGCGCGCGGCAGCGGCGCGGCAGAGGGCAAGATCCTTGGCCCGTTCGTCTGCGGTATAGGTGTATTTTTTCCCCTGGCGGTCGCTGTAATCACCGACGGGCCGCAGATAAAACACTTCTTCCAGGTCGATGCTGCCTGCGGCCGCCTTACAGATGCGGTCGCCGGTATAGCGCATCGAGTTGTGCACAACGAGGCCGTTGGCCACGAAGTTATGCCAGGGTTCCTCTACCTCAATGTCGTAGGTCATCTGGGAGCCGAGGAACTTCACATCGACAACAGTGAGCGGATGGGCCATCAACCTCCGGCCCCGGGGGCGAGGCTTTTCAGACCAGCTTGAAAGTGGTTGGCGCGGCTTGTATGTTGCGGCAAAGTCGGCTTCCTGGTGAAGCTTGTGAATCAAGGTATGACAGGGTTGGCAAAGTGTTACGAGATTCTCAATTTCGTAAGCCTGACTTGGATCCCCATAGACTGGCACTAGGTGGTGAGCATGCAGTTGATGCTCACTTCCTCGAAGGCCACAGCGTTGGCAGGTATGGTCGAAGTGTCGATGCACTTGGGGAGCGATCTGCCGCGTCCAGGCACCGATCAACCCACGCTTTGATGCAGTGCCGCCTTTCCAAAGGTTGGACGCGGAGCCCCGGCGGGTGATCCGTTTCCCGAGAGCACGCCGTGCATCGCGCGACGATTCCGATAGCTGCAGGCTGTAACCACGCAGATCTTTGTTCCAGGGTTGCATCCCTGCCTGGAAACCGGGGGGGCGACGATTCAGGGTCAGTCCAAAGTGATAAACCCACTTTTTGATGGCTTCTAAGGAGCAGCCAGCGAGCTCAGCCATCTCGTCAGCATGCAGGCCGTCCTCAAGTCTTTGCTGAAGCCATGCCTGCTGACGATACAGAGCTGTTGGATTGTGGTTCCAGGGCTTGTTTCCGCTCTGAAAGCGCCTGTCGCTTTGGTTCAGACGAATCTGATGGCGACGGGCCCAGTTCCGGATCGTGGTGATCGTGCAGCTGGCCCGTTCCGCCATCTCGCCTGGGGTCGCTCCCGCTTCGACCTGTTTCTGCAGCCAGCCTCTTTCCCTGTAAGCCCCGCTGCCTACAGCCACATTTCCGTTCGCCAGCACCTGCGCCGTGCGCCGGAAACTGCGTACGGCGCCATCCATTCGCACCCTGAGGGATAGGGCTTCTCCCATCGTCTGCCAGCCATCCGGTGTGAGCAGGCGGTGGTTGGCGGTGCAATCAAGACTGCGGCCATCCTCCATCGTGAGGCGATAGACCGGTTGCAGCCCACTGCATGTCACCTCTTTGAGATGGCTCGTTTCGAAGACCTTCGTATCTTCGTTCAGCACCCGCAACCTCATCTTTTGAAGTCGCTTGCGACAGTCGCGCCGGTACGTTCCAGGGGCTTCGCCTTGACGGCCGCGAATCGACCGGTGCCGGGTCGCCAATTCTCCGTTCGTCCAGAGATCGTGCAGTTCCGCGATCTTGAACTTCCGCAGGCTGCCTCCTGCATGGAGGAAGGTGATCTCGGTATCACCGGCCAGACATTGCACATCAAAACTCACCCCCACCCGATGGGTGCGGGCCTGTTGCATGACTGAGTGGGGAAACCAGCCCACATTCAGCACGATCTGGGCGTGCTCCAGGGGGCCGTAATGGCCCCGCTCGCCGGCCAACAGACGCTTGACGCTGATGGCGCCAGCCTGTTGTTCATCAGGCCAATCGGCCCGGTCGTCCACCACGAAGCCCTCGCTGTAGTCCTGGTGCATGCCGGCATACACGCACTGCTGGGGGTTGGGGGTGGCGGCGATCAGATCGACGCGGAAGCGGGGATCCATGGGGTGACGGGGCTGGAGGGGGGGCTAACCGTGGCTGCGGGGGCCGATGGCGGCCTGGCGGTCTTTGGGGTCGGCAGCGGCCGGGGGGCTGGCGCCGCTGGCTTGGGCGGATTTGACTTCAGCGCTGGGTAGGCGGCTGGTGGCGCCCACACCGGCCAACGGGGGCAGGGGCTTGGCTTCAATCAGGGCTGTGCTGAGGGCTGCCAGTTCCGCCGGCCGCCGGGCGCCGATGGAGCGGCCAACGGATTGGCCCGCCGCATCGAACAATTCCAGCTGGGGGATGCCGTTCACGTCATAGCGCTCCACTTCCGGCTGCCAGCGGGGGTTGTCCACGTTCAGCAGCACCACATCCAGGGCACCATGGTGCTTGCGTTCGAGGGCCTCCATGGCCGGCGCCATGGCGCGGCAGGCTTCGCACCAGTCCGCATAGAACTCGACCAGGGTCGGACGGCCGTCCGCCAGGGCGGTGGTTAGTTCGGGGGATTGGCGGGCCAGCCGCTCCAGGGGCGCCGCAGGATGGAGCCCCCCCCGCCACCAAAACAGCAGCAAGGCCAGCACCGCCGCCACCGCCGCCAGCAGCATCCTTTCTCGGCGACCCAAGGGCGCGGCGGCGGGGCCGTTGGGGGAGGCGGGGCCCGGACTGGGGGACATGGATGCGGCGGGTCAGGAAGGGGGTCAAAACACTCTCGCAGGACTTGTATCCCTTCGTCGCCGTTGGCCTGCCGCCCGGAACCGCTAAGTTCCAGATCTTCGGCCTCCGGCGGTGAAACGGCGCCTCACCCTGCATTTCCCCCGGGAAGCGGTGCATCAGCCGATCACCTATCGACTGGCGGTGGAGTTCAATATCGCCGCCAAGATCCTGAGGGCCCAGATCGCGCCGAACCAGAGCGGCACCATGGTGGTGGAGCTTTCCGGTGACATCGACGAACTCGATGCCGCCGAACTCTGGCTGGAGCGCCAGGGTCTGGGGTTGGATCGCAGCCTCGGCGAGATCCGCATCGATCCCGCCCTGTGCGTGGACTGCGGCATCTGCTCCAGCGTCTGTCCCAGTGGGGCCCTGCGCTTTCAGCACCAGGAGCAACGGCTGACCTTTGCTGCGGCCCTGTGCCTGGTCTGCGAACAATGCCTGCCCAGCTGTCCCCTGGAGGCGATTTCCCTGGTGCTTGAACCCTCATGAATCTGCTGCGCTACGCCTTGCTGCCGGTGCGGGCCCCGATGGTGCTGTTGCTGTTGGCGGTGAGCACCTATTTGGGCAGTCGTTGGAGCCATACGCTCGATCCCCAGGTGTTCGGCAATGGCCTGTTTCGAAACCTGCTGTTGACGGTGGAATGCCTACAGGCCCTGCTGGTGGTCGTGGTCTGCACCATCCCTGACATCTTGATGCATGAGTTGAGCTTGATGATGGCCTACAGCCGGGTTGTCAGCCTGGTGGGCACCCTGTTGCTTGTGATTACGGGGGGGCTGTATCTGCTGCACCTTTCGGTATTTTCGAGTGTGCTAATTCTGGCTTGTTCGGTGTTTCTGACCCGCCTTGATCTGGTGCGAGCCGACATGGTGCCGCCCCGTTTGATCACCATTTTTTTGCTGGGTTTTGTGGTGATGCTTGGAATCTCCCTGGGCTGGTGGTTGGCTGTGAATCGGCACCTCTGAAGGGGGGGACATTCCCTAATCGCCATGGTTCAGCCATATCTCGACGATCCGGGGATGGTTGTCGTTGGATTCAGCCTCTTTGCCCGTGGCCCAAACACCAGCACGACGAGCTGATCGGGGCCACGCAGCTCAAGCAGCACCTGGACTTGCAGGGCACTGGGGCCAGCAACCAAACTCAGACAGGCATTGCGTGGATCCAGCCAAGTGAGCTCGGTTGCCAATTCATGGCCCAGCTGGTTAACGGCCTGATGTTGGTTGACTGCACCGGGCTGCAGCGAGAGCAAAGCCTCCAGGCGGGCCAATCAAAAGGTGCGGTGGGAGCTGATTCTGCACGACAAGCAGGCCAGCAGCGGCCAGGGATTCAAAACAGACCAGGTCCAGGGGGCGGTCCCTGGGCCAGGCCCGGACTGGATTCGCCCCTGCCTCAGGCCGCTGGAGCTGAAAGGTGCCGCCCAGAACAGTGGGGATTCGCTCACCGGCGCTGCAAACGCGTCCAGCCGCTTGCGGTTCTTCCGCGAGTCACTCAATTTTCTGAAGAATCCGCCCTTGTGCGACAAGGCCCATGGCCCTTGCGCCAAGTTATTTAGCTATACCAGAAAGCCTGTGATCGTTGATCATTGTCTTCAGCGGACACTTGAGCTTGGATGCTACTTGCATCTGCGGCCGGTGCATCCTGACTGGGACCACCATGGCTAGCCAGCCCAGGGCTAGCCATGCCCCCCGCCTCATCCGAGCCAAACAGGGTGGCGACGGCCTGGGGGTGCAGCGTCACCCGGCAGCCCATGCCCAGCTCCCAGGGATAGTCCAGCGGCAGCCGCAGCCGCAGCCGCTGGCCCCGGCATTCCAGCAACGCCAGCCAGGCGGAGCCGAGAAACTCGCGGCCGACCAGCTGCCAATCGCCCTGGGGGTGGCTTTGCAGCTGCAGATCCTCCTGGCCCAACATCACCTCCAGCGGCTCCCCATCCCCGTGCTGGCCTTCTCCTGCCCTGCGCCATTGGCCGGAGGGAATGATGCCCAGCGGTGTCACTAATTGGCCGGCCTGCCATTGGGCGGGCAACAGATTGGCCTGCAGTACGAAACGGCCCACGAAGGCGGTGGCCGGCCGTTGCACCAGCTGCCGTGGCGGGGCGATTTGATGCAATATCCCGTCCCGCAGCACCGCCACCCGGTCGCAGATGGCCAGGGCCTCCTCCGGGTCGTGGGTGACGATCAGGCCACTGGCGCCAACGCTGCTCAGCACCCGGGGCAGTTCGCTGCGCAGCCGCAGCCGCACCTCCACATCCAGGTTGGAGAAGGGTTCATCCAGCAGCACCACCTCGGGCTGGGGGGCCAGGGCCCGGGCCAGGGCCAACCGCTGCCGCTGGCCTCCCGATAGTTGATGCGGATAACGGCGCTCCAGGCCCTCCAGCCCCAGCAGTTCCAGCAGCCAGCGCACCCGACTCAAGTCGTGGCCGCGCCGCACGCCAAAGCAGGCGTTTTGCCAGGCATCGAGATGGGGGAACAGGGCGTAGTCCTGGAACACCATGCCCACCCCCCGCCGTTCCGCTGGCACCCAGTGCTGGGGCCCGGCCACCTGGTGGCCCCCTATCCACACCGATCCCCGCCCCGGCCGCTCGAAGCCCGCCACCAGCCGCAGCAAGGTGGTCTTGCCGCAACCCGAGGGCCCCAGCAAACCCACCAACTCGCCCCGCTGCAGCGACAGATCGATCTGGCGCAGGGTCCAGTTATTACCAGCGGCGTAGCGGTGCCAGATGTCCCGCAGCTGCAGGTGGGGGGCGTTGATCTCGCCGTTCATGCTCAACTCCGCTCCTCCAATGAGGGGATCAAGGCGATCGCCGCCACGAAACCAAAGCCCATGATCACCAGGGCCGGCGCCATGGCATAGCCCACCCTCTCATCACTGGCGTACTGAAACACCCGCACCGCCAGGGTGTCGAAATCATAGGGTCGCAGCGACAGGGTGAGCGGCAATTCCTTCACCACATCCACAAACACCAACAGCAAACCCACCAATAGGGGTCCCCGCAGCAGCGGCAGATGGATGCGCCCCAGGGTCTGCCACCAGCTGCAGCCCAAGCTGGTCGCCGACTCGTCGATGCTCACCGGGATCCTCTCCAGGGCGGCATCGAGACCCTGCTTGGAGACGGCCAGGAACCGCACCCCGTAGCCCCACAGCAGCAACAGCACTGGATTCAGCTGCAGCGGCCCTCCTAGTAGCAGCAAGCCCAGGCCCAGCACACTGCCCGGAATCCCATAGCCCAGGCCGGCCATCAAGCTGAATTGATTCACCAATGGCCCCTCACTCCAGCGGCGGCTGATCGCCAGCAGCAGGGCGCAGAGGGCCGTGATCGCTGTCACCAGCAGGGCCAGGCCAAAGCTGCGGCCCGCCAGGGCCAGCAATTCGCCCAGCGGTTCCGCCGCCATCACCTGCCAGCCCTGCAAAATCCACAGCGTCGGGATCAGCAGGCAGGCCAGCGGCGGCAGCAGGGTGACGCCAATGGCGGCGGCGGCACGCCAGCCCGACAGCGGCCAGACATGGCCACTGGCGCTGCCGCTGCCAAGGTTCCAGCGGCGGCTGCGGCGCCGCAGGGCCCGTTCGGCAGCCAACAGCAGGACCACGAGGGCGAGGGCCGTGAGCGCCAACAGGGCCGCCCCGCGGGGGTCGCCATCGACTTGCCAGCGATTCAAAATTCCCGCCGACAGGGTCGGCACCCCCAGCAATCTCACCGCCCCCAACTCATTCACCACCTCCATGGCACTGAGGGCCACGCCGGCGCCGATCGAGGGGGCCGCCAGCGGCAAAGCCACCCGCCAAAAACTCTGCCAGGGCCCCACCCCCAAGCTGCGGCAGGCCTCCAGCAGCTGGCGGCCACCCATCGCAAAACTCTCGGTGCTGAGCAAAAACACATAGGTGTAGTTGGCCAGGCTGAGCAGCAGCACCGCCCACCAGAATCCGTGGATGCGGATGCCGTTTTGGCTACCCCAATCGATCAAGCTGGCCGCCAGCAAATAGGCGGGGCAAGCCAAGGGCAACAACTGGGCCATGCGCAGCCAGCGTCGGCCCGGGAAGCGACAGACGGCCGTGAGCCAGCCAGTGGCCGTGCCCAGCACGGTGCCCAGCAAGCCCTCGCCCGCCACCAACAGCAGCGTGCCGCGAATCTGGGCGGCAGCATCGGGGCCAAGGCCCGCAGGGCCAGTGGCGCCGATGCCAGCTGGGCCGGGCTCACCGCTGAACAGGGCATCCCGCAGCAGGGCCGCCAGGGGGGCCAGGGCCAGCAGCCCGATCAACAGCACCAGCAGCAGCAGCCCAGTCCTGCCCATGGCGGGCCTATTCGCTGGGGATGCTCTACCGCTCAATTGCAGGGACACCTACAGCCAGCCAGCCTGGCCCATCAGTTGCACGGCCTCGGCATTGCGCCTACCCATTTGCTCGATGTTCACCAATGCGGCACTGAAGTTACCGAATCGCCTCAGGATCGGGTTGTTGCCCCAACCCTTGAGCGGATATTCATTGTTGGCGGCTGCATAGCCCTCACCGGAGCTGGGGGAGACGAGAAATTCCAGCAACTTTTGGGCCTGCTGGGGGTTGCGGGCGTAGCGGGTGACCCCCCCGGCGGAGACGTTCACGTGGGTAGGTTTGGGCCAAACCACGGTCACCTTGGCGGCTGCAGCCTGGTCGGCGGCGCTGCTGTCTGCAGCCAACAATCGGGCCAGGTAATAGTGATTCACCATGGCGGCACCGCAATCGCCCCTGCCGACGGCGCGGGCGATTGGCGTGTCGGAGGAGAAGTAGGGCTGCTTGACATTGGCCACCAGGCCCGCCAACCAGGTTTTGGTAGCGGCCTGGCCCCGCTGAATCAACTGATCTGCCACCAGCGACTGGTTGTAGACATTGGACCGATCCCGTAGGCACAGCTTCCCCTTCAGTTCCGGCCGCGCCAGGTCGGCATAGGTGCGAATCAAGCTGGGTTTCACCAGCGCGGCATTGACGATCACCGGACGGGCGCGGCGGGTGAGGGCGTACCAGCGGCCGCGGGAGTCCCGCAAATTGGCGGGCACGGCACTGTTGAGCTGGCTTGAGCGGATCGGCTGGAACAGGTTGGCCTGCTGGGCCCGGTAGAGGCGGGCCGCATCCACCAGCACCAGCACATCGGCCTTGGCGTTGCTGCCTTCGCTGCGCAGGCGCTGGATCAGCTCGTCGTCCTTGCCCTCCAGCAGGTTCACCTTGATGCCTGTCTGCTGGGTGAAGCGCGCATAGAGGCGCTTGTCAGTGTTGTAGTGGCGTCCGGAATAGACGTTCACTTCCTGGGGTTGGTTGCCTTGCCGCGTTTGGGCCTGGGCCCCCTGGGCCAGGGTGAGCAGCTGGCCGGCGCCGCCCAGCATCGCGATGGCTGGTAGCAAGAGCAGGCATGGGCGCCTGGAGGAGGGGCGGAAAAGGACCAAGGGAGGCGAACGGGGGTCTTGACCAGAAGTTAGGCATAGGACCCAGTGGCTCCAGGAAGCATTGATTGCCAATCCTGGTAGCAAATGTTACGCAGGCCTGGAAACCTTGCACTAGCCATCGCAAGGCCGCACAGCTTGCAGGTCTAATTTTTAGGGCCAGGACTCCAACATCAGCTCGGTACTCTCTGTACCAGCCGAGGGAACCCATGATCAGCGCAGCCTGTTGGCATTGGGCCTTGGATTCAGGCCTTAGCTTCATTCCTTAGTGACACTCTGAACCTCAAGCCTGACCAGGAAGCGCAGGGTTGACTTCATGAAGCAATGTAAAAGCTTGCTGGATTGCCCGATTTAGATGGCCAAGGAGCCATCAGTAATCTAGTTTTTATGCTTCGGCACGCCAGTCGATCTGGTGGTGAATATTCTTTCCTTGAATCGCTTTCCTTGAATCGGTAATTCCCATGATGCAGCCCATACAGAACCTCAAGCTGCTTTCTCTTGCCTGCCTTGCCTGCCTGATTTGGTTCTCCCGGGTGCCCGCCTTGGCGCTAGAGGCCCATCGGCCGGCTGCTCTCTCGACAAGAGCGGCGAGCCGACCGAACATCCTTTTCATCATGGTGGACGACCTCGGGAATGCCGATCTCGGCTACCGGGGCAGTGACATCAAGACGCCGAATATTGACAAGCTGGCCCGGGAGGGCGTGCGGTTGGAGTCCTTCCATGGCATGCCCGTCTGCACACCGTCCCGCGCCGCCCTGATGACGGGCCGCTACCCGATGCGCTACGGCCTGCAGACCCTGGTGATCCTCCCGAACCACACCTACGGCCTGCCGACCGACGAACGCACGTTGCCCCAGGCGCTCAAGGAGGTCGGCTACCAGACCTCAATGGTGGGCAAATGGCACCTCGGCCATGCCGACAAGAAATATTGGCCGCAGAACCGCGGCTTCGATCACTTCTACGGCAACCTCGTTGGAGAGGTCGATTACTTCACCAAGATGCGCGGCGGCATCGTCGATTGGCAGCGCGACGGCAAGTTCCTGCAGGAGACCACCTACTACCTGCCGCTGATCGGCGACGAAGCGGTGAAACAAATCGAACGGCAGGACAAGACGAAGCCGTTTTTCCTCTATTTCGCTTCCCTGGCTCCCCATGCCCCCTATCAGGCCCAGAAGGCCGATGAAGATCGCTACGCCGCCAGCATCAAGGATCCGACCCGCCGTACCTATGCCGCCATGGTCACCTCGGTGGATGACCAGGTGGGCCGCATCGTCGCCGCCCTCGACAAACGGGGG
>JAPLIF010000088.1 GCA_026389255.1 Cyanobacteriota bacterium | reverse complement strand
GCCCTGGTGCCCGGGGTGTCCCGTTCCGGCGGCACCCTCACCGCCAGCCTCTTTGATGGCTGGCAGCGCCCTGACGCCGCCCGCTTCTCTTTTTTGCTGGGCATTCCGGCCATCACCCTGGCCGGGTTAGTGGAACTCAAGGATGCCCTGGCCAGCCCCTCCCATGGCGGGGCCCTGCCCATGCTGCTGGGGGTCGCCACGGCGGCCCTGGTCTCCTGGATGGCGATTGCCTGGTTACTGCGCTTCCTGCAGCACAACAGCACCTGGCTGTTCGTGGCCTACCGGCTGTTGTTCGGTTTCGTACTGCTGCTTGGTTTCCGCGGCGCCGAAAACCTGGCCCGCTGAATCTCGGTTGCCACGACGGTGGCCAGGGGAGCCCAAGGGCCGCCAGACTGGACCCCCTGGCCTTGAGTTGCGGTGTGGAATGAGTTGACGGCTGGGATAGCCCTGGAGGATCCCGGGGGGGCCTCCCCCGATCGACTTCCCCAGCCCGCCGTTGTGGTGAGCGTTGAGGCCGGCTCGATTGGCGAGGAGCTCGGGTTTCAGCCTGGTGATCGCCTGCTCAGCATCAACGGGGTGCGGCCCCGGGATCTGATTGATTTTCAGATGCTGGTTGGTGAGGAAGACCTGCGCCTCGAGGTCGAGGATCCGGCGGGCGAGGTCCATGTCCTTGAACTGGAGAAGGATGCGGACGACGGGCTTGGTCTGGCCTTCAGCGAGGCCCTGTTTGACGGGTTGCGCCAATGCAACAACCGCTGTCCCTTCTGCTTCATCGACCAACAGCCCCCGGGCCATCGACGCAGTCTTTATCTCAAGGATGATGATTTCAGGCTGAGTTTTCTCTACGGCTCCTATCTCACCCTCACCAATCTCAGCGCGGCGGACTGGCAGCGCATCGAGGCCCAGCGGCTCTCCCCGCTTTACGTCTCGGTGCATGCCACCAACCCGGATCTACGCAGCCGCCTGTTGGTCAACCCCCGCGCCGCCCTTCTGCTCGACCAATTGCGGTGGTTCGCCGAGCGCCGGCTGCAGATCCATGCCCAGGTGGTGGTCTGTCCAGGGTTGAATGATGGCGCAGCCCTGGATCGCACCCTCCAGGATCTGGCTGGTTTTGCCGAGGGAGATTGGCCGGCGGTGCTTTCCACCGCCGTGGTGCCGGTGGGCTTGACCCGGTTCCGCCCAGCCCAGGACAACCTGGTGCCGGTGGATCAAGCGGCCGCCAGGACCGTCATCCGCCAGGTCGAGGCCCTGCAGCAGGGATTCCAGCGCCGCCTTGGCAGCCGCTTCGCCTGGCTGGCAGATGAGTGGTACCTCATCGCGGGTCTGCCCCTGCCTCCCCGCCCCGACTACGAGGACCTGCCCCAGCGGGAGAACGGCGTCGGCAGCATTCGGGGCTTCCTGGAGGAACTCGACCAGGCCACCGCCCAGCTGCCCCCCTCCCTGGCCGTGCCCCGGCGCCTCAGCTGGGTGGTGGGGGCTGTGGTGGCCGGGGCCCTGCAGCCGGTGGTGGAGCGCCTCAACCGGGTCGAGGGTCTGGATCTGAG
>JAPLIF010000227.1 GCA_026389255.1 Cyanobacteriota bacterium | reverse complement strand
TACTACCTCCACTCCGTTGAGGAGGCCGCCGAGCACAACACCCGTCTTGGTACCAGCCTGGACCCGGGCCAGTTCACCCCCTGGGAGCCGATTTCCGAACAGACCGACCTGTTGTTTTACGAAGGTCTTCACGGCGGAGTCGTCGGCGACGGCTATGACGTGGCCCGTTACGCCGACCTCTTGGTGGGGGTGGTGCCGATCGCGAACCTGGAGTGGATCCAGAAGATCCAGCGGGACAATGCCGAACGGGGTTACTCGGCCGAAGCAATCGTGGACACGATATTGCGGCGGATGCCCGACTACATCAACCACATCACGCCCCAGTTCAGCCGCACCGATATCAACTTCCAGCGGGTGCCGACGGTCGATACGTCCAACCCGTTCATCTGCCGCAGCATTCCCACGCCGGATGAAAGTTTTGTGATCATCCACTTCCGTCGTGGAGCTCGCGAGAAGTGGGGCATCGATTTTCAGTACCTACTTCGCATGATCCACGACTCCTTCATGTCCAGCCCCACCAGCCTTGTTGTCAACGGCGGCAAGATGGGTTTTGCGATGGAGATCATCCTGACTCCGATCATCCATCGCATGTTGGAGGAAAAGAAGATCGCCGCTTGATCGCCGCCAAAGCGAACCTTTCGCGCCTACACTTGCCGCCAAGGTCGGGTGATCAACGGTCACCGTCCAACTATCATCCCCTCCTCCGCCAATCCAGCCTCCAGTCACCCTGGGCCGCCTGTTTCTCCTTCTTTTCTGATCGGACCGGCTCGATCGGTGGAGTTGACCCAGACGGCTGGCCGCCAGGGAGAGCGCAGCGCCGAGATGAGCCCTGTGCCTTGGGTCGTGACCCCTCTCAGACTGGATCGTGTCAACAGTCGTGAACTGTTGGGTTCGGCTCGCCAGGTTTATCACGCCTTCCTCGCCAGTGGCCCTGCGGGCATTGAACCTGCCGGGGTGGTGATGGTGGGTGAAAGTCGTCAGGGCCGGGTGGTCTTTGATCTTCCGGTGCTGCTGCCGCAGGAACAGTTTGTGCCCATCGATTGGTTGCGGGGTCGGAGCCAATCCCGTTCCCGATCTCCCCGGGGCGGCACTCCCCGCTGGACCAGCTGACCGCCATGGCCCCCATGCTGCCGCTGGCCCCTCCCTTGGTCACCGCTCTGTTGGGGGCGGCTGTGGGAAGTTTTCTCAACGTGGTGACCTGGCGATTGCCGCGCCAGGAATCGATCCTCTGGCCCTCCAGCCACTGCCCCCGCTGCGGCACCACCCTGGCCTGGTGGGACAACGTGCCGGTGCTCTCCTGGGTGCTATTGCGGGGTCGTTGCCGCTACTGCAAGGCCCCGATTTCCAGGCGGTATCCGTTGGTGGAGTCTGCCTGCGCCCTGTTGTGGATGATCACCCTGCTGGCCCAACCAGCGGCCATGGGTCCGGCCCCGGATCCCCTGCTGCTGTTGCTGGCCGGCTGGGGGCTGGTGAGCTGGTTGATTCCGTTGGTGTTGATCGATCTCGACAGCCTCTGGTTGCCCGAACCCCTTTGTCGCTGGGGGCTGGTGACCGGCCTTGCCGTAACGGCTCTCCTCGGTTTCCAGCAGGGTCCGACCATTGGCCGCTGGTTGCTGTTTTCCCATGTCCTGGCGGCGGCGATGGGGCTCCTGGGTTTCGAACTTTGCAGTGCCTTGGCCGCACGCGCCTTTGGTAAACCGGCCCTGGGATTGGGGGACGCCAAGCTGGCGGCCCTGATGGGTGCCTGGTTGGGTCCGATGGGTCTTGGATTGGCGGTGGCCTTGGCGGTGATTTCCGGTGGCCTGTTCGGTCTGCTCGGTCGTCTGACGGGCCGGCTGCGGCGGGGCCAGGCCCTGGCCTTTGGGCCGTTCCTGGCGTGCGGCCCAACCAGGCTCCTGATAGTGATGAGGGCGATGGCCTCTGGAGCAAATGTCCCGAATGCGGCGAGGTGGTCTATCGCAAGGACCTGATCGCCCATTTCAGCGTCTGCAAGGCCTGCGGTTACCACAACCGCATTGACAGTGCCGAGCGCATCCGCACCCTGGCTGATGAGGGCAGTTTCGAGGCCCTGGATGGGGAGCTTTCCCCCATCGATCCCCTGGCCTTCAAGGATCGGCGCAGCTACGCCGATCGCCTGCGGGACGCCCAGGCCGCCACGGGGCTCCGGGACGCCGTGGTGACGGGTTTGTGCCGGCTGCAGGGATTGCCCCTGGCCTTGGGTGTGATGGATTTCCGCTTCATGGGCGGTTCGATGGGGTCCGTGGTGGGTGAAAAGCTCACGCGGCTGATCGAAGAGGCCACAGCTCGCCGCTACCCCCTGATGATTGTCTGCGCCTCCGGTGGCGCCCGCATGCAAGAAGGCATGCTCAGCCTGATGCAGATGGCCAAGATTTCCGGGGCCCTGCAGCACCACCGGCAGGCCAGGCTCCTCTATGTGCCCCTGCTCACCCATCCCACCACCGGAGGGGTGACAGCCAGCTTCGCCATGCTGGGGGATCTAATTTTGGCCGAACCCAAAGCCCTGATTGGTTTTGCGGGTCGGCGTGTGATTGAACAGACCCTGAGGGAGAAGCTGCCGGAGGGATTCCAGACGGCCGAGTACCTGCAGGATCATGGTTTTGTCGATGCCATTGTTCCCCGCACCGAGCTGCGATCCACCCTGGTTTCCCTGCTCGAATTGCACGGGGTGGTCCGCCAGCCCGTCCCTGTGACCCTGTGATCCCCCCATTTCTTTCGGGGTTGCGGGCGCTGGCCAGCCGGGGGGCCGCCTGGCTTTTGCTGGCCCTTTTGCTGCTACCAGGGGTCTGGCTGCTCAGCCCGGCCAAGCCCGCCTGGGCGGGTCCCGTGGCCTGGCAGGAGCTGGCCGCCAGCGCCGAGGGTCGCCAGTGGTGGGATTCGGGCAGCCTGCGACTTTCACGCCAGGGCCGCCTGACTGTTCTGAGTCGCTTCCAACCGGCGCCCGACCCTGACGCCGCAGGGGAGGCCTCGACCGATGCAACGGCCGAGCCCACGGGTGGCGCGGAGCTGGGCCCCCGCTCGCCTCGCCAGGCCCCTGGGACCCTCTATGTGATGGAGCTGGACTGCGACCAAGCCCTGTACCGGGATCTGGCGGTCAATGGCTTGCCCCGCTGGGGCTCCCAGTGGCAACCGGCCGGGCCCGATGATCTGGTGCGGCGCCTCCTCAACGAGGTGTGTGCTGCCGGTGCCGTCCTGCTCCAGGGTCAGGAGGGGTCCCGTGGCTGAGCCCCACGCCAAGGGTCCCCTGCGGGTTGCCGTGGCCGGGTTGGGATTTGGCGCAGCGGTCCATCTGCCGGCCCTGCGCGATTGTCCCGCCACCGAGCCCGTGGCCCTCTGGCACCCCCGCCAGGAAAAACTCGACGGGGTGTGCGGTGCGGCCAACCTCCCTGGCTTCATTGATTTTGAGGCGATGCTGGCCGATCCCGCCCTGGATGCGGTGGTGATCGCCACTCCGCCCGCCGCCCGTTTTGCCCTGGCGCAGGCGGCGCTTCGGGCCGGTAAGCATCTGCTGCTCGAAAAGCCGGTGGCCCTCCACAGCGACCAGGTGCTGGCCCTGCAAAAGCTGGCCCTGCAGCAGGGCTGTGTGGTGGCGGTGGATTTTGAATATCGGGCGGTGCCGTTATTCCAGCAGTTGGCAGCCCTGCTGGCCGAAGGGGCCCTTGGGGAGCCCTGGCTGATCAAGGTCGACTGGCTGATGAGCAGTCGGGCCGACCCCAGCCGCCCCTGGAGCTGGTATTCCCAGGCGGCTGCCGGTGGGGGCGTGCTGGGGGCCCTGGGCACCCATGCGTTTGACATGGTGCATTGGCTGGTGGGCCCCAGTCGCCGGCTCCAGGCCAGTCTCAGTACGGCGATTGCCGAGCGGCCCCTGGGCCAAGGTGGTCCTATGGCCCCAGTGGATGCGGAGGACATCGCCCTGGTGCAGCTCCAATTGGAGGATGGTTGGGGCCGAAGGGTGCCAGCCCAGGTCAGCCTGGCCTCGGTGGCCCGGCACGGGCGCGGCTGCTGGCTCGAACTCCATGGCAGTGAGGCCACCTTTGTGCTGGGTTCCCCCAACCAGGCGGACTATGTCCATGGTTTCCGACTTTGGAGAGGGCGGCCGGGGGAGCCGGGACTGACCGAATTAGCTGCCGATCCCGCCCTGGCTTTCCCACGGATCTGGAGCGATGGGCGCATCGCCCCAGTGCGGCGTCTGATTGGTTGTTGGGCGGCGGCGATTGCGGAGGGACTACCGATTGTGCCGGGCCTGGCGGAAGCGGCAGCCAGCCAGCGTTGCTGTGACGCCGCCCGCGAGTCGGACCTATCGGCTGGATTTAAGACTATTACTTGAAACGATGGAGACCCTTATTGTCCAAGTTCAATTTTTGACCCCCTCGATGCGATCTTCAATCTCCTGGTAAATTTCTTGGAGTTGGGCTATGTTTTCGTCGCTGGTTTCCCAGTAGCCACGACCATTGACTTCAAGTAGGGTGCTGACAATTCGACGGAAGCTGTGGGGATTGAGATCCATCAGCCGCTGGCGCATTTCGGGATCGTTGATAAAAGTGTCGTTGGCTTCTTCATAGACAAAGTTGTCCACGGCGCCACTGGTTGCGCTCCAACCGAGGGTGAAGTTAAGCCGCTTGGCCACTTCCCTGACCCCTTCATAGCCCGAATTGAGCATGCCCTCGTACCACTTGGGGTTGAGGAGCTTGGTGCGCGAATCGAGGCGGATCGTCTCACTCAAGGAGCGCACTTGGGCATTGGCGGTAGTGGTGTCGGCGATGTAGCTGGTCGGTGCCTTGCCGTCATCCCGTAAACCTGCAATCAGTTTGGTGGGATCGGAGTCGAAGTAGTGGCTGACATCGGTGAGTGAAATTTCGGCTGAATCCAAGTTTTGGAAGGTGACATCGGCGGTTTTCATGGCCGCCTCGAAGACATCTCGCTTTTGATTCATCTCGCCGGGGTTGTCGGCATTAAAGGCAAATGTCTTGCGGGATAAATACATCTCTTGCAATTCGCCTTCCTCTTCCCAGGTGCTGTTTTCGACTGCAAGATTGACATTTGAGCTGTAGCTACCGCTCGCATTCGAGAACACCCGTGTTGCCGCTTCTCGCAGGGAGATGCCTTGCTCGGCTGCTTGCTCCTGACTGTGCTTGCGGACAAAATTCATTTCAAGGGGCTCCTCGGCCTCGGCCGCCATTTTGACGCCTTGGTCGATAAGGCCCATTTGGTTGATGAATAGGTCGCGGAAGACACCGCTGCAATTCACCACCACATCGATGCGGGGGCGTCCTAATTCTTCCAAGGAAATGAGCTCTAGCTTGTTAACACGACCCAGGGAATCACTCATGGGTCGCACACCAATAAACCAGAGGATCTGGGCCAGGGACTCCCCATAGGTCTTGATATTGTCCGTACCCCACAGCACGCAGGCAATCGTTTCGGGCCAGGTGCCTTGTTCCGCTTTTTGCCGCTCGATCAAGCGGTCCACAACCACCTTGGCCGAGGCAATCGCGGCTTTGGTGGGAATGGATTGGGGGTCTAGGGCGTGGATGTTCTTACCGCTGGGCAGCACCCCTGGGTTGCGGATCGGATCGCCCCCAGGACCGGGCAGCACGTATTCACCATCGAGGGCCTTCAGCAGGCTCTCCATTTCCATGTCGGCACAAATCTGCTCAAGGCAAAAACGCAGATAGGCGAATTGTTTGTCCAGTTCAATCGGGTTGATTGCTCCGAAGCCGGCACTTTGGCAGGCCGCCAGCCAGGGACTAGGTATTTTGAAACCCAAGCGCTCAAATAGATCGAAGAACCAGCCGAAGTTGCGCCGCAGATTGACCCGCCCATCGCTGCCGGTCACTTGGCGCACCATGGCCCCAACAGCCGCGCGACTGGTTTCGGTGATCGTGCGGTTGAGTTCGACATCGGCCAGTACGCCGTCGTCGTTGCCTTTGTAGATCTCCGTGATCGTGCGTCCCCGGGCTTCCGCTAACAGGCCCGGCAGCGACCGCAATTCTTCCTCCTCGCGCTCAAGGGCAGCGATGCTGACCAGGGTGGCGATCGCTTCTTCGGCAGTGGGCGGTTTACCGATGGTGTGCAGGCCGCAGGGCAACAGCCGGCTTTCAATTTCCATCAACTGGCGATAAACCGAGCCGACCACCCCGTCCCGCTCGTCTTGGCTCAGTTCGGATCCATCGGAATCCGGCAGGTTGACATCCTTATCAAGGTTGCATTGGCGCGCCGTTTCCATGATCGCGTTGACGATCTGGACACCGCGGGAACTCTCCCGCAGCTGTTGGTAGGAGCCCACCAGTTCTCCCAGTTCTTTGAGGCCTTTGTAGAGACCAGCATTTTCGGCGGGCGGTGTCAGATAACTGATCGTGGCGGCGTAGCCGCGCCGCTTGGCGATGGTGGCTTCAGAAGGATTGTTGGCGGCGTAGTAATAAAGGTTGGGCAGGGAGCCGATCAGGGAGTCGGGGTAGCAGGTCTCGCTCATGCCCATCTGTTTGCCAGGCATGAACTCAAGGGAGCCGTGGGTGCCGAAATGGAGGACGGCGTCGGCTTGCCAGACTTTCTCTAGATAGGTGTAGTAGGCCGCAAAGCCGTGGTGGGGACTGGCGCTGCGGGAATAAAGCAAGCGCATGGGATCCCCTTCGTAGCCGAAGGTGGGTTGGACGCCGACGAAAATGTTGCCGAAGTGGCGTCCGTAGATCAAAAGGTTGGTGCCATCGGAGTTGAGATTGCCGGGGGGTTTGCCCCAGTTCTCTTCGAGACGGCCCGAATAGGGGGTAAGCCGCTCATACTCGGCCACACTCATGCGATGGGCGATGGCCAGTTCGGGGGCCCCTGCCAGGGCCTCTGGATCCTGGAGTACCGCATCCATCAGGGCCTTGGGGCTGCGGGGCATGTCCTGGACGTCGTAGCCCTTGGCCTTCATTTCTTCGAGGACCCGGTAGATCGAACCGAAGACATCCAGGTAGGCGGCGGTACCAACGTTGCCCTTATCGGGAGGGAAGCTGAAGACCGTGATCGCTAGCTTTTTGTCGGCGCGGGGTTTGGTGCGCAACGAGGCCCAGCGAATCGAGCGTTCGGCGATGGCTTCCACCCGATCCTGGAGGGTGTGGGCTTTGCCGGTGGCGTCATCGCGGCCCGAAAGGACGATCGGTTCGATGGCGCCGTCCAACTCGGGAATGGCGATTTGCAGGGCCACTTGCACCGGATGTAACCCCAGGTCGCTCTCCTCCCATTCCTGGGTGGTCTGAAAGACCAGGGGTAGGGCCACCAGGTAGGGCCTGTTCAGCCGGCTGAGGGCCTCGATCGCTTTGGGGTGGTCCTGGCGGGCAGGACCGCCCACCAGGGCAAATCCCGTGAGGCTGACCACCCCGTCCACCAAAGGGGTCTCGGGGTTGAGGGGGTCGTAGAAGAAGGCGTTGACCGGCTTGCTGAAATCCAGGCCCCCGCAGAACACCGGGATGACGGTGGCGCCGCGGTACTCCAATTCCTGAATCACGGCCACGTAATGGGCTTCATCGCCGGTGACGATGTGGCTACGTTGCAGGACCAGGCCAATGACAGGTCCCCGCTTCGCCTCTTCACTGAGGTCGCTGCGGCTGCTATTCCAGTTGAGGTATTCCTTGAGGTCCTCAAACATTCCCGAAGCCAGGGGGTGCCAGAGGCCCAGATCGGGAAACACCACTGGTTCAGCCACTTCCAACTGGGGACGGCCGTCCTCCCCCTTGGGAAAGACGTATTTATCCGCCAGCATCAACAGGAAGTTGCGCAGATTGTCCGGTGTGCCGCCCAACCAGTATTGGAAGCTGAGCATGAAGGAGCGGGCGTCCTGGGCCTTTTCCACCGGCAGATATTTAAGGACCGTGGGCAGGGTGTTCAGCAGCTTGAGCATCGCGTCCTGGAAGCCGGCACTGCCTCCCTTCTCCTTGCGCTTCTTCATGAATTGGGCGATGGCGCTCTTGCTCTGGCCGAGCTGGGCCATCGAAAAGGTGCCCAATTTGTTGAGGCGCATCACCTCTGGCATTGAGGGAAACACCACTGCAGCCTTGAGGTGGTCGCGGTGGGGCGCCACGGCTTCCACCACCTTCTGGGCCAGATCCTCGATAAAAATCAGGGAGGCGATAAAGACATCAGCTTGGGCGACATCTTCACAAAATTGCTTATAGTTTTCCGGATCCCGCAGCTCTTCAATCAGGTAGCCATTCAGCTCTACCGCCAGGCCGTTGTTCTGTTCGTTGATGCTGGTGGCGGCACTGGTCAGGGCGTTTTGGTACTGGGGCTCTAGCACCACGTAGACCGCCCGCATCAGCGACCGGCCATCGCCTTGTTCAGGGCTGACCCGGCGGTTGGCGGAACGGACCTGGGTGAACATAAAGCCGTTGGTTGAGCAATGTTAAGAAGCCTACGTAGGCTAGGGCTCGTTCGCGGGCATTTTGGACAAGGCTTCACGGGCAGGCAAACTGGCTGGCTGGGGGCTTCAAGGCGAATCGGCCTCCAGTCGCTGGCCCAATGCCATCGGCGTTGGGGCGGACGGATACGGCGCCACCACTGACCCTATTGGCTTTTTTCCCGCCCTCGCACCCCAGGATCCAGTCGGGCTCAATGCTGGCTCAGGGCTATAGGCGGGGCCGTCTTGTCAAGGACCTCGCCGCAATTCTCAACCAGCCCCCAGCAAAATTAAAATAGTCTGAAGTTTGATAACTCTGGAGCCGTTTCTCGCTGGTCAGCCGCATAGAGCGAATAATTTAAAATGGTAATAATTTAGATCTCATGCTTTGTGTTAGTGATTTTAGCGGGCACTCGGTCTGCCGTCTTTACCGTAAAAATTTTCTGTGCCAAAGCCAATTACTACCAAAAATCCCTATTTTGCTGAATCTGTGGGCCGCCCAATTTGATTTCAGTTTAAGTACATCCTGTCAACTGATGCGATGAATTAAGTTAATTCTCTCCCTAACCTAGACGTTGTCTGGATCCAACATCCCACCAGGAGTGGACCGTCGCTGAAGGATATTTCATCACCGATGATCTCAGTGCCGAGATGGCCGCCGTCGACCCTTCTCCAGGCGATGCCTGGTTCCCGCTGGGTCGATCGCTTGCATCGTGCTCTGGTGCCGATATGGGGAAAAGATCATTTGTTTGTCTCCCGGTTGCGCGATTGGACCGGCTCCACTGGGTCGGCGTCCGTTTGACCGCAGGGCGGCGGGCTTTGGGGTGGCTCCCATAGGCTCAGCGGCAGAGTCCCTGCTGAGCTGATGCATCCTCGTCCAATCCCCGTGGTGGTGGCCGGTGCCCTTGGCCGAATGGGGGCGGAGGTCATCAAGGCTGTCCATCGCTCGGAGGATTGCGTCCTAGTCGGGGCGATCGATACCACTGCGGAGAAGGAGGGTGTCGATGTTGGCCAAGAACTAGGCCTGGGGGATCTGGATGTGGCCGTCACCGCTGATTTCGAGGGCTGTCTATGTCAGGCCAGCCAGGCCGTGCGTCGTGACGGGCCCGAAGGGGCCGCCGTGCTGGTGGATTTCACCCACCCCAACGTGGTTTTCGAGCACACGCGGGCCTCGATCGCCTATGGGGTCCATCCGGTGATCGGCACCACGGGCCTCGCTCCGCAACAGCTGGCCGATCTGGTCGAGTTGGCGGCCAAGGCTGGGCTCGGTGGGGCGGTGATTCCCAGTTTGTCTGTGGGCATGGTTCTGTTGCAGCAGGCCGCTGCCGCGGCTGCCCGTTTCTACGATTTTGCCGAGCTCACCGAGCTGCATCACAACCGCAAGGCGGATGCCCCCAGCGGGACCTGCATCAAGACGGCTGAATTAATGGAGGACCTGGGTAAGTCCTTCAATTCACCCCAGGTTGAAGAGCACGAAACCCTGGCAGGCTGCCGCGGTGGCCTCCGTCCCAGTGGCCTGAGGTTGCATTCGGTGCGATTGCCCGGTTTGGTGGCCCATCAGGAGGTCCTGTTCGGGGCTCCTGGCGAGACCTATACCCTGCGCCACGACACGATTGACCGCAGCGCCTATATGCCTGGGGTGCTCCTTTGTCTGCGTCGCGTGCGCTCCTTGCCCACGTTGGTTTATGGCCTCGAACGGCTGCTTTGATGCCTTGACCGCCCTCGGCGGATCCCGACCCCGATGCTGATTCCCCTTAACCAAGACCAACTGAGCCGCCTGATTCCGGCGGTGGCCACCGGTCCCCAGTTCAATGCCTGCAGTCGCGAACCGCGGCAATTGCTGCAACGGGTGCTGATTTCCACCATCGGCGGCGTCATCGCCCTGTTGATCAGCCAGACCCTGTTGTTCTCCAGTTCCCTAGGCCCGGTGTTTCTGGTGATTGGCGTCGTCCTGGTTCTCTATCTCCTCTGGGGGCCGATCCTGGAGGCGGGTCGGCGCAACGCGGTGCTGCGCCGTTATCCCTCCGCCGCCCTGTTTGAAGGGGTGGTGGGCGATCTGTTCACCCGAGAGGTCGTCGAAGATCGGCGCGAGCAGTCCGACCAGAGTGGGCGCCTGGAGATGGTGGAAAATCGCCGTACCTGGCTCTGCCTGGACCTGGAAGACGAGGACGGCTACCTGGGCCGTTTGCGGTTTCCGATGGACAAGGCCCACCAGGCCATCCGTCGCGGCATGGTGGTGCGGCTGGTGGTTGTGAGTGACCGACGGGATTTTTCCAGGGTTGGGGCCTTGACTGATGCCTGGTTGCCCCAGGCCAAGCTCTGGGTCGGTGAATATCCCTACCTGTTGCGCTCGGCTTTCGAGGAGCTTTGCCTGCGCCGCCTTCGGTGAGCTAGCCCACAGGCGTCGCAACAATGCGTTACAGTCTTCGTAACACTTCACAAGGAATCGGCCCATGGCCTCCTCCGCACCCGCCGTCATCCGCGGCGCCACTGTCACCACCGAAGACGGTGGCCGTCTTAATGCCTTCGCCTCCGAGCCCAGGATGGAAGTTGTGTCCGCCGAAAATGGCTGGGGTTTCCATGAGCGGGCTGAAAAGCTGAATGGCCGCATGGCCATGCTCGGCTTCATTGCCCTGTTGGCCACCGAATTTGCCCTTGGCGGCCAGTCCTTTACCCATGGGTTGCTGGGTCTGGGTTGATCGCCTTTGGCGCGATCCAATCCCCTATGCCTCCCACCGCGCCTCTTTTTTGGGGGCGCGCTTTTAATGCGTGCCTTTTCAGAGCTTTGCCATGGGCGCCAAGTTAGCCGCCAGGGTGAATGGGGCCGGCCCGACCGGTGCCCTGGCCGCCCTGGCTTTGGCGGCGGTCGGCTGGCGCGTTCAGCTTTTCGATCCCCTGCCCAAACAGCGCCTGCTGGATAGCCAGCGGGCCTATGCCTTCACCCATTCCAGTCGCCTCCTGCTGCAGCAGCTTGGCCTTTGGTCGTCCCTGGCGCCCCACCTCAGCGGTTTTGCCCAGCTCCATCTTGTCGATGGGGCTTTGGGCCGCTGGGTCGACTTCAGCGGCGCCGACCTCGGATCCCTGGCTCCCACCGTTGGTTGGATCGGCAGCCATGGGTCCCTGATGGCCCTGTTGTTCGAGCGGCTTGAGGCCAACCCGGCCATCGCGATGGGCCTGGGGATCGGGGCGGTCCCCTTATCTCCCCCCGGCGATGGGACGGGCTTCGATCTTGTGGTAGCGGCGGATGGGGCCGATTCCCCCACCCGACGGGAGCAGGGGATTGGCCAATGGCACCATGCCTATGGTCAGGCATGTCTGACGGCCCAAGTGGGCCTGCGGGGGGCTGCGGCGGATCAGGCCTGGGAGATCCTGAGGCCGGAGGGTCCCTTCGCCGTCCTGCCCATGGGTGGGGGGCGTCATCAATTGGTTTGGAGTGCTCCGGCCTGGCGTTGCCGCAGGCTGGAAAGTCTCAGCGATACGGCCTTTCTCGATGCCCTGGCAGGGGCCTTGCCTGAGGTTCTGCAGCCCGAGGTGCTCTTCGATCGTCCCCGCTCCTTTCCTGTGGCTCTCCAGCTGGCCCATCGTCTGCATCGCGGCAATACCGTTTTGGTGGGAGACAGTGCCCACCGCTGCCATCCAGTGGGGGGGCAGGGCCTCAACCTGGGCTGGCGCGATGTTCAGACGTTGATGGACCTGGCCGCGAGGGCCAGTGCTGGTCGGCTGGCTCCCCACCGCCTCGGGGCCCCCCACCAGCCTGGGCCGTTCCGTTCCTGCCGCCGGCCGCCCAGCTGGCCTGCCGGCTTTCTCGACCCCTGGCGAGCCATGGTGATCAGCAGCTGCCCCCAGCCGCCGCCGGCCCCGGCGATCTTGCGTTTCCTAAGGCATCAACTGGGCCTCAGTGAGAGTTCTCTCGCCATGGGAATCCGCCACTCTGAGGTCGAGCAGGCGCCGTTGCCGGTGGTGCTGTGGCGCTTTGGTTTGATCAGCCTGGAGCAACTAGAGCAGGTCCTGGACTGGCAGGACCTGCAGACCTGAGCCTCCGTCAGAAGGTGACCAGGGATTCCACGGCCACTCCGGCGGGAAGGCGTTGACGGCCCCCGAGGTCGGCCAGTTCGACCACGAACGCAAAGCCGACGATGTCGCCACCGGCCAAACGCACCAGCTGGCCGCAGGCCTCGGCAGTGCCACCGGTGGCCAGCAGATCATCGACAATCAAGATCCGGGGGGAGGCTTCAAAGCCATCGACTTGGATTTCCAGACGATCGCTGCCGTATTCCAGCTCGTAGTCCACCCCATGCACCTCCCCCGGCAGCTTGCCGGGCTTGCGCACCGGCACGAAGCCCAGGCCGAGGGCCGTGGCCAGGCTCGTGCCCACGATGAATCCCCTCGATTCAATCCCCACGATCAAGTCGGGTTTGAGTCGCTCGGTGATTTCGGCCAATTGGCGCACGGTTTCGCGCCAGCCGGCCGGGTCGCGCATCAGGGGTGTGAGATCCCGGAACAGGATGCCGGGCTTGGGGAAATCAGGGATGTCGCGGATCCAGCGGCGCAGGTCGGGGCTGGCGGGGCTGCTGGTCATCTCAGGAGGACGGGGGGCAAGCCGGCGGTTGGCGGTGACGAACGGCCTTCGGCGCTGGCATCATCGCAGCCATGA
>JAPLIF010000210.1 GCA_026389255.1 Cyanobacteriota bacterium | reverse complement strand
CTTCCTTGAGAAAGAAAGACAGATCGCCCACATAGTCGCCGGCACTGATGCGCAACACCTCCTTGGGCAAGTCAATCGGGGTGTCAATCTCCAATTCGCCCTTAGTGATGAAAACAATTTCATCTCCCATGGCCTCGGGGGGCAGAACCATCATATCTGGGGGGAAGGTCACCGGTTGCAACAGCATCAATAAACGGTTCCGTAGGCGCGGTGGTGCCTTACTGAAAAGGGGCACTGTCTCCACTTGATCGCGCAGCATCTTGTAGGTAACCTCACTGCGCAATTCCGCCGGCAATTCCTCAAACAACTCCCTCGCCTGAAAACCCCGGGTACGGGCCCACTGATAATCGTTGAAGCGACGCACCCTTGTAATGGTGTCATGGTCAACCCCGTTATGGCCCAGGAAGTCGGCAATCGCCGATTGGCGTTTTCGATAGTCTGAACGACCGCCATCCAGCTGGTTGAGGATGCTCACGACATTGCCCACCACAAAGGCGTAGAGCAAGGCACCAACGATCATCATGCCGATAGCCAGGATGATCTCTAATTGGGTTTTCGGGGTGATATCTCCATAGCCAACAGTGGCAAGAGTGGTGACCGTCCAATACAAAGAATGCAGGTATAGGTCAAAGAAGTTATCGCGAGCGAGTTCAAGACGTTGGATCCAGCCCTGGGGACTAAAATCACGCAGGCCCACCCAGAGCCAAAGGCAGGCGATCCAATTGGTAATCAGCATAATACTGGCGCCATAGCGCAGCATGCGTAACACCGCGGTGTTAAGAAGCTGGAGATCTTCCCAGCGAGCCGTAATCCTCCATAGCTGGGGCAAGCGCAACAGGGGCAACATGGTCACGAGCGGTAGGCGAACATGCATCCCACTCACAACCAAAAAAGGCAGGTTGGCGAGCAAATCTAGCCAGAACCAACTCCTAAAATAACGGCGGGCGATCAGCCTACGGTCCTTGATAATGATCCCATTTCTCTCAAAGCTAGTGTTGAAAGTTAGGGCAATATCCAGCAAGCCGATCAAACTAAATAGGAACCAAAGTGGGGTCAGAGCGTGGCCATAACCAAACGACTTGAGCAGCTCCAGCGGCAGGATCAGGCCCGTGATGAGGGCCATGCCACAGACCAAAAGATCCCAACCAATCTTGAAGGGGCTATTCTCACGCAGCAGACGCATCTCTGGCCCTAACTGCGCAAGACGGAACGGGCAGCTTCGAGGTCAGGGGTGATTTCAAACAGGGAGGAAAAGCCCGCCATATCAAAGATTTCCTGGACTTCGGCATTCAGGCCGGCCAACACCATGCGGCCCTGGTCGGACTTGAGCTTTTTGAGGTGGGCCAGAAAAACGCGTAAACCGACGCTACTGACATAGTCCATCTCACTGAGTTCGAGAATAAAACGACGCGAACCTTCACCCAATAACTGCTTAAGGGTGTTATCCAGTTCGCCCGAGGTATTGCTGTCCAGCTCACCCTTGACGTGGATGATCATGAAGGCCACTTCCAACGGCGCCGAGAGGCCGCTGGAATCCACGCCGTCAACCAGGGATGCGGGCTGGACGCTGAGTTCCAAGGGGGTACTGGGTTTTGCTCAAGGTAGCAGCCCCATCGCAAGATCAACGCGGCCCTCCATGGCTTCGCCCAGCCTGCTCACCGCCGCCGTTCCCGCTGCATCCAGCTGATCCAGTCGGCGGAAATCTGCTTGGGCCAGACCGCCTCACATTCCCGCTGGCTGCTGCCACTGCCGAAGCCCTCGGCCGCCATGCGCTCGGTCATCGCCAGGGCGCGGCGCTGCCGTTCGGGCTGGCCCTGGGGCAGCTGCCCCAGGTGGGCCAGCTTGGCCGCCACAAACAGGCTGGCGGAAGCATTGCGGCAGCTCGCCACACAGGCACCACAACCGATGCAGGTGGCGGTATCGAAGGCGCTGGCCGCCTGATCACGGCCGACCAACTGGGCGTTGGCCTCGGGGGCCTGACCCGTGTTCACCGAGCAATAGCCGCCCGCCGCCAGGACCCGATCCAGGGCCGAGCGATCGACGCTGAGGTCCTGCAGCAGGGGAAAGGCCCGGGCCCGCCAGGGCTCCAGCACCAGCACCTCGCCATCCCGGAAGCGGCGCAAGTAGAGCTGGCAAACGCTGGTGGCGGCCTGGGGGCCATGGGCCTGGCCGTTGACCAGAAAGCCGCAGCTGCCGCAGATGCCTTCGCGGCAATCGTGCTCAAAGGTCACCGGCCGCTCGCCGGCGACGATCAGCCGTTCATTGAGCCAATCGAGGGCCTCCAACAGAGACAAATCGGCACTCAGCTGCTCCAACTGGTGGGTTTCAAACCGTCCCGGCGTCCCAGGCTGGTCCTGACGCCAGATCCGCAAGGTGAGGCTCAAGGTGGCACTCATCGGTAATCGCGCTGGCTGGGGGTGATTTCGCTGAACGAAAGGGGCTCGCCATGGCGCTGGGGCGCCCCCCCCTGACGCCATTGCCAGGCGGCAATATGGCCAAAACGGGCGTCATCGCGGCGCGCTTCCCCGGCGGCGCTCTGATGCTCCTGCCGGAAATGGGCCCCGCAGGATTCCTCCCGGGCCAGGGCATCGCGCAACATCAGATCGGCCAGGCCGAAATAATCCTGCAGGCGCAAAGCCTTCTCCAACTCGGTGTTGATGCCGCGGCCTGCACCAGGGGAGGAGGGATCACCGCAGGCCCCCAGGTCCGCCACACCGCCCTCCTCGGCAAAGGCCTGGCGCAGGTCCTCCACCTCAGCGATCGCCTGCTCCAGCCGTGGGCCATGGCGACTGATGCCGCAGGCCTCGATCATCAGATGGCCCAGGTCCCGGTGCCAGCGATCCACCGGCCGGGGCACCAGAGAGCCGCCCCTGGGCACCAGCAATGCCGCAATGCGGGCGCCGGCCTCGGCCCGGGCCTGGCGGCAGGCGGGATGGTCCGGCCCCACCTCGGGCTGGGGCTGTCCCGCCAGCCAGGCGGTGATGGTGGCAGGGGCGATGAAATAACCATCGGCCAGGCCCTGCATCAGGGCGCTGGCCCCCAGGCGGTTGGCGCCATGCTCAGAGAAGTTGGCCTCCCCCAGCACGAACAGCCCCGGCACCGTACTCATCAGGTTGTAATCGACCCACAGGCCCCCCATCGTGTAATGGGGGGCGGGGTAGATCCGCAGCGGCGTGACCAGGGGATCCTTACCGGTGATGCGCTCGTACATCTCCAATAGGTTGCCGTAGCGCGCCTCGATCGCCGCCTTGCCATCGCGGGCGATGGCATCCCCCAGGTCGAGATAGACCGACCGCCCCCCGGGGCCGACACCATGGCCCGCCAGGCACTGTTCGCGAGCCCGCCTGGAGGCCACATCCCGGGGCACCATGTTGCCGTAGGTGGGGTATTGGCGCTCGAGGAAATAATCCCGCTCGTCCTCCGGAATCGCCTCCGGCTCCCGGCCATCCGCCGGCTGGGCCGGCAGCCACACCCGCCCGTCATTGCGCAGGCTCTCGCTCATCAAGGTGAGCTTGCTCTGGTAGGCGTCGCCGCTGGGGATACAGGTGGGATGGATCTGGGTGAAGCAGGGATTGGCGAAATCAGCCCCTTTGCGAAAGGCCCGCCAGAGGGC
>JAPLIF010000362.1 GCA_026389255.1 Cyanobacteriota bacterium | reverse complement strand
GTGGCTTTTTGGGAAAGGGCCGATTGGTTGGCTGCGGCCCAAGCGGCCCTGCGCCGGAGTGCCGAGGCCCAGGATCCCAATCTGGCCAGGATTCTCTGTTACACCAATCGGTCGCTGGAGCGGCTGGTGCCGATCGCCCGCCGGGCGGTGCATGGGGCGGCGGCTGACGGGAATCCGGTGCTTCCGGGGGAGGTGTTGATCACGAGGGGAGCCGTGATGGGTCCCGCCTGCCGAGAACCCTCTGAGGCGGCAGGCGATGGGGAATTGGTGTTGGGATCGAACCGTGAATTGAAGGTGCTTGAGGTTGAGCCCGAGCTGTGTGATCTGGGTGCCTTCGGCAGCGGTTCTCCAATGGCCTTGATCGAGACCTTCAACCTGCGGGTTCATACCGGTGAGGGGGAAGGGCGCTTGAGGCTGATGCCTCCCATCGGATCCAAGGCGAGGGGGGAATTGGAGGCCGCCCTGAGGAGCCTGCGATCCCAGGCACTTGCCGCTGATCAGGGGCAGGCCCGCTGGTTCTGGCGTCATTATTTTCAGGTGCGTGATGCCTTCGCGCCCCTCGGACCGGCCTCAGTCCTGACGGTGCATCGCAGCCAGGGGAGCACGTTTGGCGAAGTTTTTGTGGATGGAGATGTCTTCACACCTGCCGATCCCCTACTTCGGCGCCGTCTCATTTATGTGGCCGTGAGCCGTGCCAGTAGGGCGGTGGCCCTGATGGCCCAGCCGGGAGCTCCGGGTCGTCAGGCGCTTTGGCTGCCATGGCTAAATGGGGAGAACTGAGATCGGGAGTCAATCTAAAGTGGTACAAAATCTTAAAACCTAATCAAATCCGAATACTGAGGATAGTCAGTGTTTTGGTTGACTCTGGTGTTGACTGATTAATGTTTGTCAACTGTAAAAGTTATGTAAGCCATGAAGATCGCACCAATCTGGTTAGGTAATAGCCAATCTTCGGCTCAGATTCCATTGGGTGTTCTTCCTGTTCCATGGCGCCAGGTTCATGCAGCTCCTTTGGCCATGACGGGTCAAGCGCCCGTGGTGGCGACTGCTCCTGTTTTCTCCCCAATCGCTAATCCTGAGATGCCCTTGATGGTGGCCCTGACTTTGGCAGGGGTTTCCTGCCTTGTGGTGCTGCCAATGGCCCTATCCTTTCTGGGTGAGTTGATGACTAAATGGCACAAGCAAAAGCCGATGACAGGCCCGATGGTGATGCATCATTGCCGCATTCATGATCCATCTTATTTGAAAAATTTGTTGGAGGGTGAACAGGTCGGTTTGGGTTTTTCGAGCCAAGAAGTCAGTCGTCTTTAGTCTTTACTTACCTGCCTTATCCCATCGCTTGCCAAGCGATCCAGCCCTGCCAGCCGAGATAGCCGGCCAAGCCCCCCCAACCTTAGGATCGCCCCAAATTCCGCACCGTGGTGCACCAATCCTCGTTGGAAAGGCACGAAAAAGCCCCTGTTCCCATCGCACCCGTGGCCCCAAACAGAGCCAGGGGCAGGATCATCAAACTGCTACTGATCAGCCAGAGCAATGTTATAGCGCCGAAATGTTCTGCGCCCTCGATACCGGCTTGCTTCAACTGGTTCAAGGCTCTGGCATAGAGCAATCCATCTTCAGGACTCAGGAGCTGACAGCCGCAGCTCAGGGCCAGCATCAGGGGGAAGGGGAGTTCTTGAAGGCGTTGTTGCAGTCCCCCCTCAGCCTGTGCAGGCTTGCCATGGCTCTTCAGTAGGGCAACTGCAGCGACGCTGAACAGAGCAACGGCAGCGAGGCCATCCCAAAGGGCAGATAACTTTGCTGGTAGTGGGGCCCCGGGGATGCTCTAGGGACAATCCACTGCGGCGCGATCGCACCTTGTATCGCCATGGTGAGAACCCCGATCGTCAAGGCGGAGATGGCCAGCCAACGGCCCACCAACAGTGACGCTCGCACCAGCCCATGGGCCCAGGTGGCCGTTCAGGGTCGGATCTCGAACCAATCGGATCCGGTGGCCGGGATCAGGGCATTGGCCACGTGGCTCACCTGGGCTTGAAGGGGCCCCTTCTCACACCACAATCGCAGTTCGGTGAGAGCCAGGAGGGGTCCCTCTGCCTCCACTTCCACCGTTCCGTCGGGCATGTTGCGCACCCAACCGCTGAGGCCAAGATCATTGGCGCGACGCAGGCAGCTGGCCCGATAGCCCACTCCCTGCACATTGCCTCTCACCGTCATGCGCCAACGTTCGCGGGCCGCAGGAGAGCGGGGTTCAGGGGGAGTCAGGAACCTGCTGCTTTCATTGTCGGTGCGGCGTGCCCTGTTGAAGCCGCCAGGCGCCATGGAATCGCCGGGCATCCAGCCCTGTGGATGTGCAGCCAGCTTGCGTGAACGTTCCGCGAAGTCCAACCTTCGGGTCTCCTTGGTGAACCCCAGCCTTCAACTTGCCACATTTCCGGCTCTCCGGCCACAGGCCCTTTGGATGCCGTAACGCCAGCCCTAGGCAGCAGCTGCCAGCGGTGGAATTCGTGGCCCGTCAACCTTTCACCATGCCGGAGCACCAGACCATTGGCGCTGACAGTGGCCTGCCGATAGCCGAGGCTCAGCTCTCCCCTCTGGGCCCTGAAGGGCAGGATGTTGGCCATCGGCTGCCAGGTTCCTCCTGAATCCTGCAGGGCTTCGCCCAGCAGCATCAAGCCACCGCATTCGGCAACCAGGGGCAGTCCTTTGTTGACGGCGGCCGCCAATTGGCCAAGGCTGCGACGCGCCTGACCCAATTGGGCGCCATGGAGCTCGGGATAGCCGCCGGGCAGCATCACGGCGGCGCAGGTTTGGGGCAGGGGTTCGTCGGCCAGGGGGCTCCAGGGGATCGGATCGAGGCCGACCGCCGTCAGGAACTCGGTGGTTTCGGCATAGCGAAAATGAAACGCCCCATCGCTGGCGATGGCCACCGTCGGGCGTTGGCCTAACGCGGAAGGCCGCAGCCGTTCGAGGGGGGCCACTTGATCGAGACTGTGGAGAATGGGGTCCTGGTTGCCGGGTTGGGGCGGCTCCATCAGGGTCCAGAACCGTTCCATGTCCAGGTGTCGTTCGGCCAGCGATGCCCACTGGATCAGTCGCCCGTTGAAATCCGGCAGATCGTGGGGGGGGAGCAGGCCCAGATGGCGTGATGGCAACTCCAGGCAAGGATCATGGGGCAGCGAACCCAGCAGGGGCATGCCCAGGTCGGCGAGGGCTTCAGCTAGCAGGGCCCGATGCCGTTCACTGGCGACCCGATTCAGCACCACCCCAGCCATCCGCACCTGGGGGGGGCCATGGTCGCGAAAGCCCCGTACGAGGGCCGCCAGGGATCCAGCCTGACGGGAAGCTTCCACCACCAGGACCACTGGCAGATCGAGCAACTGGGCGACGGCGGCCGAACTGCCTTCGCTGCTGGGGCCCCGGCCATCGAACAGACCCATCACCCCCTCCACCAGCACCCGATCGGCCTGGCCGCCATGCCAGCTGTAGCTGCGGCGAACCCAGTCTTCGCCACAGAGCAGGGGATCAAGATTCCGGCACTGGCGCCCTGCCACCTGGGAGAGCAGTTGGGGATCCAGATAGTCGGGCCCCACTTTGAACGGCTGAAGCCGGGCGCCGCGGGCGCGGGCGGCGGCGGCGAGGCAGAGGCTTACAAGGGTTTTGCCACTGCCGCTGCAGGGGGCCCCGATCAGGCAGCTCAAGGCTCAGAAGACGATGCGCGGGGCTCAGCCTGGCAGCAACCGGGCAGCGATTGGTGCCGCGGCTGCCAACAACGGGTTGGTGGAATCGTGGCCGCCGGCTAACAGGCGGGCCATTTCCATCTCCTCGCTTTCCTGGGGAAGGGGCACCACCTCTTCCGCCAGCTCCATGGCGGCCATGCCACCGGACTCAAGGCGCATGCACCCCCCCGACTCCGAGCAAAAAATGACGCACAGGGGCGGTTGATCCTTGGGATTGCAGATCAGCCGGAGCCCCAGGATGGCTCCGGGGTGGGTCTTGGCCACACCCACGGGCACGGGCATCAGACGGAACCGCACGGCGACGCCATCGGTGCGTTGGAATTCGGCACTGACGCCTAAGCCATTGCCATCGTCGGCGACGCTGGAACTGTTGAGCAAATGCCAGCCGAGCCGGTCCGCCATCCAAGCGGCCAAAAGCAGACCCTTGACCAGATGGTGACCCTCGACATCAATGTCGAGCTGAACCACATGGTTGAGGGCAGGGCGCCGGGCTGGGGGGTCAAAGACCATGGCTAGCGATTCGCGCCAGCTGCGCAGGCGTAGCCAGTTGAGATCGTTGACTGCCTGGCCCGCTTCGATGTGGGCCAACAGCACATCCAAACAACGCCTGGGTTGGCCGAGGGAAGTGTCAATCACGAGGCGCCTCGGGATGGGCGCCAGGGCCTCCAGCATCTCGGGGGGTTCGTCCAGGCTGCTGTTCCACCACACCCAGCAGGGCAGCTCCGGGGAGACCAAGGGTTCGATGAGGGGAAGGGCCTGACGAAGGGATCCCATGCCCCCCCGCAGCACCACGACATCACCGCAGGCGGCGCCCGCTCCCCCCTCTTCGGGCAGGGGGCAGTAGGCCGCCACCATGGTTTCAAGGGGATGGTCTGCGGCCAGGGTTGGCGCCACGGTGATCAGGCGCCGTGGCATCTGGGCACTGATCGCACTGGCCACAAACCTTCCCCGCAGATCATCGGCCTTGTGGTCCCCTGGCAGCTGGCCGAGGCGCCAAGCCAGGGAGGGATCCATCGGTGCGGTACTTGGGGGCAGATCCAGGGCTGCCACAGAAGTGCGGGCCGCCTCCAGCAGTTCGGGCGTCAGTAGGCCGGTGATCGGTCCGTCGAGACGGCCGCTGCGGATCAGTTGCTGCTCAAGCCAGGCCGGATCCCAGACGACCAGGGTGAAGGTGGCTGCATCGGTGTTGCCGGCCAAGTGGCCACTCCACAGTTGCTCCAGGTAGGCGGTGAGATCGGCGGGCGGGAGCTCCAGGGGGGCCTGGAGCGTGAGCTGGGCGGACATGGCTCGAGGCTAGGGGAATGGGTTGGAAGGGGCAGAGCGATGGACCAGGTATTTCAGGGTCGTCGCCAGCTCAGGCCGTCCTCGGCCACTAGGGAATCGGCGGCGGCGGGTCCCCAGGTTCGGGCTTCGTAGGGATGGACCGGCAGTTGCCAGGGGGCCTCTTCGATCAAGGCGAGTAGGGGGGTATAAAGCCGCCAGGCGGCTTCCACCTCATCGCTGCGGGTGAATAGGGTGGGATCTCCCAGCATGGCGTCGGCAAGCAAGCGGACGTAGCCCTCGTCG
>JAPLIF010000350.1 GCA_026389255.1 Cyanobacteriota bacterium | reverse complement strand
GTGTTGATGTGCTTGAGGTCGAGCACCACCACCGTGAGCCAGGCCAGCAGGGCTAGCCCGCCGATCGAAGCGAGCACGGCCAGCAGGCCCAGGATCACCGTCTTGGGGGAACCGCTGTCATTGGCCACGGGCACACCTGCGCAAGGACGTGATTTTCCCATGGCCATGGCCGGCTCTCCGGCACTTCAGACCACGGTTCCAGGAGTCAGGTTCGCCGCGGTCGTGAGCCTGCCAGCGCTTTCATCCCAAAGGATGTAGTCAAAACAGCTTGGTAGGTCGCCCAGCTTGAGCCGCTTCACCCCAGTGAGGAGGTGGGCATTGCGCTTTTGGCAGGCCTGTAATCGATAGTTTGGGATCGCCTCGCAGAGGTGATGGATCGCATGGCAGCCAATATCGGCAGAGAACCAGTTCAGCAGGGCGGGCAGCTGCAGATCGCTGGTGCCCTGCATGGCCCCATCGATGGCCTTCCAATCCTGGTTGCCATGGGCATAGGAGCCTGGAAAGTTGTGCTGCACAAAGAAGATGCAGATGAAGACGGCGGCCCCGCAGGCCATCACCGGGGCATAGATCAACCAGAAGGTCCCCGCCCCCAGCCAGCGAGCCATGATCATCCAGCTGGCCACCACGGCCAGATTGTTGAACAGCAGGTCAACAAATTCCTCAGGGCTGTGCCACCAGCTGGTCTTATGACTGGCCACGATTTCGCGCCAGCTTGGTACGGGTGATTGGCCAAGGCTTTTGATCCAGTGGGGTACGAGGCCCACCAGTCCCCCCAGCAGTTCGATCCGCGGCTTGATCACCAGGTAGAAGAAGCCGCCGGGAATCAGCATCATCGGATGGCGCAGCAGGCGGTAGAGGGCCTTGTTGGTGCTGCTGTAACCGCTATAAACTTCGACGCTCACGACCGCCGCAGGGCCCCTGTACTTGGCCCAGTTGCCGTTATGGCGATGGTGAAAGGCGTGCCCCCGCGACCAGGGCAATTGGGGGATGCCGGCCACGATGCCCAGCAGAAAGCCGACCCAGCGATTGGTGGCGTTATCACGAAACAGGGCGTTGTGGCCGCAGTCGTGCATCAGCGAGAAGCAGCGGGCCAGAAACAGCACCATCAACGCCAGCACGGGCAGGAGCAGCCATGAACCCTGCCGCAGGCAGGACACCGCTAGCCACCACAGCAGGCCATAGGGCACAAGGGTATTGGCGACTTGCCAGGCCCCCACCCAGTTATTGCTGTCCAGGAAAGGCTTGAGCTCGAAATCTGTGCGTTTCGGGGATCCAGGCGTGGGATGGGCAGCGGGCCGATCCAGGGGGGTGCCCAGGCTCGGTTCAGCGGTTTCTAAAAAAGGAATACCAGAACCCCTAAATTTTGAAAAAGAGTCTAAGTCTTAACGGCAAACCCGCGTCAGGTTGACAAAACCCCGCCCAGCTCACACCCCCAGGGCCCCTGGCGACTGAGGCTAGGACGTCATTTTGGCGGGCCCCATCCCTGGAAACCGTCCATAAAGCGCCGGTCGATCCGTTGTTTGAGCCGCCCCAGCCAGGGCGTCGGTCCCAGCACCCAGGGGCCCCACAGGGCCAGGGCCCGGGGTGGCAGGTCCGGCCAGCAGGCGCCCGAATCGCCCAGTAACTGCAAGGCTTGGCGCCGCGGTTTCCAGCAGCGCAGAGGCTGGGGTGGGTCCGCCAGCGAGCGCCCCAGGTTGGTGGCCAGCAGCGGAGCTGCCCGCACCGCCCACACCCCCGCCGCCGGCCGGGGGTGGGCGCCCACCAGGCCACAGTCGCCCACGGCAAACAACCCCCTTTGCCCTACCACCGCCAAGGTGGCTTCCGTTTGCACCCGGCCGCTATCCGGCTCCACCGGCAGGCCCGAGGCCGCCAGCCAGGGGGGCGCCTGGCTGCCGGTGCAGGCCAGATCGGCCGGGCCCTGGTGGCTGCCATGGCGTTCGAGGCCTACGCCAGCTGCCGACAGCAGCCGCTCGCCGGCCCGGTTGGCGGCGGGGCTGCCCAGGGTCAGGCCGGCGCCCCGCAACAGCAGGCGGCAGGGGTGGCCGCGGTGGGTCAGGGCCAGGGCCAGCTCGACGGCGCTGGCGCCACCTCCCCGCAGGCGCAGCGGGGCCCCCGCCGGCAGGGCGTTGATCCAGGCCAGCAAGGGCTCCAGGGGCTTCACCGCCATGGCCCCATCCGCCGGAGCTGGCGTCATGGCTCCCACATCCAGGCTGAGGAGGTCGAAATCCAGGCGCGCTCCCCCCTGCAGCACCAGTTGGCGTTGCCCCCCATCGAGGCCCGTGATTTCAGCCTGCAGAAAGCGCACCCCCGCCTGCTGGCAGAGCCGTTTCAGGTCGATGCGGGCCGATGCCGGGGTCGCCAGGCCGGCCACCACC
>JAPLIF010000357.1 GCA_026389255.1 Cyanobacteriota bacterium | reverse complement strand
TCAGGCTGTTGGCGCTCCGCCTCCTGGCGGAAGCCCCCGAATTGGCCTTCGGAGCCGCCACAGCCCCGCACGTCCTGCACCACCACCAAAAAACCCCGGTCGGCATACCAACTGGGGTGGGCGTAGGTGACGGTGGAGGCGATGGCCCTGCCGTAGGGCTGGCGCATCAACAGCACTGGCCAGGGGCCAGGTCCCTGCTCGGGGAACCAGAGGCGGCCAGCCAGCACGGTGCCGTCGTCGGCCCGCATCGGGCCCTCCTGGGACCGGGCCACTCAGTTCACGTCAGGGCAGTGCAGGCCGATCACATAGGTGGTGAGCACTTCGGCATCCACGGGCGAAAGTCCCTGGTTGCGGGCCAGGGTGGCAATCGCCTGGGGCGAGGTGGCGGACTGGCCGCGGGCATTGAGCTGCTTGAACTCAGCGCAGAGACTCTTGGCCAGGCCGGGGTTCTGCTTGACGCTTTCCAACAGGGCCGAAGCCGCCTGGGCGGGAAGCAGGGGCCCGCCAACCGGCAAGCCGAGGCTCGCCACCAGAACCACGGCCGCCCCGATCGGGGGCACAAAGCGAAACCTCAGCAGCGAGAGGCAGGCCTGAACCATGGGGTGACCGTGAAAGCAAAGGGCTTGATCTCCATTCCATGCATTCGCCCCCTCATCCCCTGGCCCCCAGGGTCAGTTCCGCGGGCGACTGGCCTGGGCCCGGCTGATCCAGAGCCGCAGGGTGGCCAAGGCCAACAGCGGCACGGCCGGACCGGTGAGGCGGCGCTGCAGGCGGTGCACCTGGTTGAGCAGGCGCTGGGGATCGGCTCCCCCCAGGGCCTCGGCCCCGGGGATGCCGGCGTGGAGCAGCAGGGAGGCCTGCTCCGGCCGCAGCTGGAGATCCCCCATCAGGCGAGCCTGGGCCCGTAGGCGCCGCAGTCGGGCCTCACTGGCCTGGCCCCCAGCGGCAAGCTGGCGCAAGGGGCCATCCCCCATTTGGGCCAGGGCCCACCAATCGCCGATGCCGGCGGCCCCCAGCACCTGCACCTCAGCGCGGAACTGATGGGGCACCACTCCAAAGCCAGGCTCGCCGCCGCCCCCCTTCATGGCACCAGGGTGATCGTCTTACGGGCCAGATCCCGCTGGGCTTCCGCCAGCACCTTGGGTGTGGAGCGGCCCTCAACGCCATTGTCGAACCCCCGCAAACGCACCCGCACCACCCCGGTGGGACTGACGCGGCCACTGGCGCGCAGATTGCGGGCCACCTGCTCGACCGTGGGCGCCACCGCCTCGGGCGCGATGCCGGCCGGGGCGGCGGCCACCAGCAGATCGCCGCCGTTGTCATAAACAATCGGCACCTGCACCGCCCCCGGCACGCTGACCCGGGGCACATAGCTGACCGAAAACGCCCAACAGGAAATCGCCAGCAGGCCCGTGAAGCTCGTCACCCCCACCAGTCGAAACCGGAACCCCCAACCGACGATGAAGGCGGCCACCGTCAAGGCCGCCAATAGGCCAGTGGCAACACCCAGCCAGAGGCCGGCCTGAAAAAGGGTGGAATCGGCAGCCATGGGGACTGGGCAAACGCACTAAGCCCCTTATATTGCGGCCGACCCAGGCGTAGTCAGTTCAAGGTGGATGCCCTTGCTGCCTGAGCGTCCGCCTTCCAAGGGCCATCGGTCGGCCCGTCGATTCCCCATTCGGCTGCTGCTGGCCTTGGTCTTGGCCGGCAGCGCTGGGGCCGCACTGGTGCTGGTGGCCTGGATCGGATCCGATCGGCTGCTGGCCCGGCTCTATGGCCACTGGCGGCCCTGGATCGAACGCCAGGTGGGCCCCGTCATGGGGCACCCCCTGCAGCTGGGGGCCTACCGGGGCTTTGGTCCCGAGGGGCTGGAGGTGGGTCCCAGCCGTTTCCTGCCTGGCAAGGGCGATGACTCGACCATCAGGGCGCGCGCTGTGCGGGCCCGGGTGCGTCCCCTGGCCAGCTGGCAGCAACAAAGCCTCCAACTCGAGTTGGATTTCGACGGCGCCGAAGTCGACCTGCACCGCAACCGCCTGGGGCGGATCTGGACCCTGGGCAGCCTGCCGCCGGGTCGCCGGCCGCCCCGGATCAACCTGACCTTTCGGTTGCTGGAGCCGGCCACGGTGCGCCTCTGGGGCCTGTCCCAGCCGGGCCGCCCCCCCCTCCAGGCCCGGGTCCGCGGCCAGGCCAACCTCAGCCTGGCGGCCAGTCGCATCGACGTGCGGGCCCGGTTGGAGTGGCCCCAGGATCCCGGCGCCCTGCTGGTCCTGGGCCAGGGCCAGTGGGGCCAGGGCCAGCGTTGGCAGGGGGACTTCACGGCCCGGGGATTGGCCCTCCCCCCCCTCACCCCCTTGCTGCCCCTGCCGCCCTCCTCCCGTCTGGCGGGCCACGCCGATGGCCAGGTGCGGCTGAGCCTGGTCCAGGGGGTAGCCGGCTGCAGCGGTGCCCTGAAGGTCCGGGATGGGCGCTGGCGACCCAGCCCCAACGCCCCGGATCTGACCCTGGCGCCCTTGCCCCTGCGCTGCAACAACGAGCAGCTGGAGCTGGCCTCCAGCCGCTGGCGCTACCAGTCCTGGGGTGGAACGATCGCGGGGCGCCTGACCCGCCAGCTAGGGCTCAACCTGCTGGTGCAGGCCGAACCGCCCAAGGGCCTCGGCCTCGGCCCCTCACCCCTGCTCGCCCGGGTGGGGGGCCAATTGGGCAAGGATGGCCTGCTGGCTGCCAGTGTTCAGGGGCGACGGGGCAATTCGCGGCTCGATCTCAGCGGCTCGGTGGGACGGGTTCTGGATCTGCAGGGCCCCTGGCAGGTGCAGGCCAGCGACCTACCCCCCCTGGCCCGGTTGCCCGTCTGGCTGCGGCAACAGCCCCTGGCGGGGCGCCTGAAGCTGGCGGGACGGTCGGCCGCCCCCGCCCTCAACCTGGAGTCCACCCTGGCCGGCCAGCACCCCCTGCTGGGGCCCTGGAGCGCGGCGGTGGCCTGGCGGGACGGCCTGCTGCGGCTGGACCGGCTG
>JAPLIF010000025.1 GCA_026389255.1 Cyanobacteriota bacterium | reverse complement strand
CGGTGTCGGCGATCTCAATCCTGAGTCGGGGCAGGGGGGAGGTGAGCAGGCAACTCGGCCCCTCCAGGGGACCTTGGGCGGCCGGCAGGGGACAAAGGTCTGGCCAGGGATAGGCCCGCAGCGTCAGTTGACCGCCGCTGGCGGTGAACTTGAGGGCATTGCCGACCAGGTTGTCGAGCACCTGCAGCAGCAGATCCCAGTTGCCAAGCACGCGCGGTAGGTCAACGTCGCTTTGGCAGACCAGCTTCACCCCCCGTTCCTGGGCATTGAGGCGGTAGGTGCGCAGGGTTTGCTCGATGGCCGAGCCGAACTCGATCGACTCCAACGGACAGGCCCGTTCCGATTCCAGCCGGGAGAGGTCGAGCACGTCATTCACCAACCGGGTCAGACGATCGGTTTCGGCATTGGCAATGCCTAGAAATTCGGTTTTTTGCTCCTCCGTGAGGCTGTCGGCGCAGTCGTGCAGCGTTTCGACGTAGCTCTTGATGTTGGATAAGGGGGTTCGCAACTCGTGGGAGACGTTGCTGATGAAACGGCTCTGGGCCGCGTTCAGCTCCACTTCGCGGGTCAGGTCCTGGATCGTCATGGCGATGCCCTTGAGGCTTTCGCCGCTGGCATCCCGTACCGATTGCAGCACGATCCGCAGGGTGCGGGTCGGTTCGCCGAAGCTGCAGCGCACATCGGTGCTGTCCTTCTCTCCCTCCATCAGCGCCTGCAGGGGCCCATGCAGTTCCATCGCCAGCACATCGGGCAGGGCATTGGTCAGTTCGTTGCCCTCAAGGGTGCGGCCCTCCCAGCGGAACAGGCGCCGGGAGGTGGGGTTGGCCAGCACGATCTGACCCTCCGCATCCAGCAGCACCGCCCCATCCGCCATGGTGGCGATCAGGGATTGCTGCTTGCTTTCGGCGGCGGTCAGCTCCTCGATGTTGGCTGCTTTGTAATCCTCCAGCTGGGAGGCCATGGTGTTGAAGCCCTGCAGCAGTTCCCCCAGTTCGCCCCCCACCGGCAGGGCGATGCGGGTGTTGAAGTTGCCCCCGGCGATCGAGCGCACCCCCCGCAACAGCTCCTTGACCGGCTGGGTGATGGTCAGGGCATTAATTACCGAGCCCAGCATCACCAGGACCCAGATCGAAATGAACACCGCCACGGTCACCTCGCGGGTCAGGGCGGCACTGGCCAGCAGGGTTTCGTTGGGGTTGATGCCGAGGGCGACGACGCCCAGGTAGTGGTCGTCGCTGATGATCGGCACGAACACATCGGTCACCTGGCCATCGGGGGTCAGGTGCTGGCGAATCAGGGGATTGTCGGGTCGCTTCTGCAGGTCGGCGGGAAGTTCGAGGCGACGGCTGAGCAGTTGATCGCCGGGGCTACCGGCCCCCCCCGAACCCATGGGGATCCCCAGGTAGAGGAGGCCGTCGGCATCGGCGAAGAAGATGTAGCGCAGGCTGCGGCTGGTGCGCCAGAACTGTTCGGCCACCACCGCCAGCTGGCGGTCATCGCCGCGGACCACCAGCGGCGTGACGTTGGCCGAGAGCAGCAGTCCTAGGTCGCGGGCGTAGCGGGTATCGCTGAGCCGTGCATCGCGCTGAATGCTGTTGAGCGCAAAGAAGGTGATGCCCGTCATCAGCAGGCTGACCACCAGGGTGCCCACCGCCAGCAATTTGGTTTGGAGGCTAAATTCGGCCCACCAACGACCCAGCCAGGCGAGCCAGGCCGGGGTGGGGCTGGGGGCAGCAGCGGGTCCGGCGGCCGTTGTCATCAGGTCGCACCACCAGGGGGGCGACGCACCTGGTGGCCGATGTCGCGCCGGTAGGTGAGGCCCTCAAAGTGCACCTGGGCCAGCCCCCCGTAGGCCCGTTCAAAGGCCCCATCGAAGTCGGGCGCCTGGGCTACCACCGCCAGCACCCGCCCGCCGGAGGTGACCAGCTCGCCGTTGCTGTCCAGGCGGCTGCCGGCATGGAACAGCTGCAGGTCGGTGGCCGGTTCCAGGCGGCTGCGGATCGGGTCGCCGGAGCGCACCGAGCCCGGGTAGCCCCCGGCCGCAGCGATCACACAGACGCTGCACCCGGGGTGGATGGTGAGGGCCGGAGCCGAGTCGAGGCGGCCGCGGGCACAGGCCAGCAGTACCGCCGCCAGTTCGGGACCCAGCAGGGGCATCAGGGTTTCACATTCGGGATCGCCGAAACGGCAGTTGAATTCGATCACCTTGGCACCCTTGGCGGTGAGCATCAGGCCGGCGTAGATCACCCCTCTGTAATCGATGCCCCGGGCCTGCAGGGCCTTCAAAATCGGTT
>JAPLIF010000257.1 GCA_026389255.1 Cyanobacteriota bacterium | reverse complement strand
CCAATCCAGACGAAGACCTCAGTGTTTACATCGTTCACGAAGCCCTGGACCCCAAAGAAAGGGCCAAATTGGTTGGCTATCTTGGCGAATTTCTGCCTTCGGTATCGCTGCTGCAGGTGGAGCCTCGCCTGCTCAGCCACTTTCCCGTATCGGGCCATGTCAGCATCGCCACCTATTTCAGGCTCCTGCTGCCATCCATCCTGCCTCCCATCCTCAATCGCGCCCTTTTCATTGATTCCGATGTCGTCATCAATGGTTCCCTGCGGGAGCTCTGGGAAACCCCATTCGAGGGGCATTCGCTGGCAGCCGTCACCGATCGCAATCTGGATATCCAACGGGAGCGGCTTGAGATGGATGCCGACTCCCCCTATTTCAATGCCGGCATGATGCTGATTGACCTTGAGGCCTGGCGCAGGGCCAATGTGCTCGAAAGGGGCATGGCCTATGCCATAGAAAATAGGGACAAACTCAACAATTGGGACCAGGATGTTCTCAATCATCTGTTTGAAAAGCGTGTGCTGCTGTTGCACCAACGCTGGAATGCCATGTCCCATCTTTGGGGTCTGGATCAAGCCTGGATGGATGAGCGGGGAGGTCTCCTCAACCCGGAAGAGCAACAAGCCCATGATGGCCCAGCGATCATCCATTTTGCTGGTGGAGGAAGGGCAAAGCCGTGGGACTATCGCTGCAACAATCCATGGAAAGATCGCTATCGCCAGTTTCTGGCCCAATCGCCCTGGGCCGGAGTTCCTTTGGATGGCCAACCCGAGGAAATCAGCTCAAATCTGGTGAGGCGAGCCCTTGCCAAAGCCTCCCGGACCATCCGTGGAACCCACTAGTTGGGTATCTTAATTGGCGATTTCAGGCCCAGGCCTGTTATCAAGCCACAACGGGGCGGTTCAACCAATCCCCGTACGGCAAAGGTCGAGCACATCCGCCATCGAACGGATCTGGTCCATGGTGTCGCGCAGTTGGCTAGCGCTATGCAATTCCACCCGTAGATCGATGCGGGCGGGTTTGCCGGCACTGGTGCGCACGCGGGCATCGCTGACATTGATGCGGTGGTCAGACAGGCGGGTGAGGATGTCCTTCAGCACACCGACCCGATCGAGCACTTCGATGCGCAGGCGTACCGGATAACGCCGCTGCTGGCCCTCCAGCGGCCCATTCCAGCGCACGGGCAAGCGGCGTTCCACCGGCACCTGGGCCACATTGCTGCAGTCCTGGCGGTGAATGGTGATGCCATGGTTGCCGAGGGCCACCGAGCCCACAATCGCCTCCCCCGGCAGGGGGCTGCAGCAGCCTCCCAGCCGATATTCCAGCCCCTCGACCCCCAGGATCGGACTGCCACTGCTGGGCAGATGGGGCAGCAACGCCGTCTCCTGGCGGGCCACGACCCCAGCGGCCACCTCTTCGTTGCTGGGGGGCGCCGCCACCGCCTCCGTGGCCAGACGCACCTCTTCCCGCAGGCGATTGACCACCTGCTGCAGGGTGACCCCACCAAAACCGATGGCGGCCAACAGGTCTTCGGTGCCGACCAAATTGCAACGCCGGGACACCCGGGCCAGGGCGTCGCCGTTGAGCAGGGCATCAAAGCCATCGCGGCCCAACTCCCGCTCCAGCATCTCGCTGCCGCGGCCAATGTTCTCCTGGCGGTGACTGCGCTTGTACCAGGAACGGATGCGATTACGGGCCGTGGGGGTGGCGACAAAATTGAGCCAATCCAGGCTGGGATGGGCACTCTTGGAGGTAATCACCTGAACGAAATCACCGTTCTTCAGGGGTGTCGCCAAGGGACAAAGACGGTCATTGATACGAACCCCCTGGCAGTGATTACCCACCTCGGAGTGGATGCGATAGGCGAAATCCACGGAGGTGGATCCCTTGCGCAACCCCACCACATCGCCCTTAGGAGTAAAGACGAACACCTCCTCATCGAAGAGGTCTTC
>JAPLIF010000366.1 GCA_026389255.1 Cyanobacteriota bacterium | reverse complement strand
GGTGATGCGATTACCCGTCCAATTATGAAAATACTCATGGGCAATCACACTTTCAACCCTCTCCAACTCAGCATCCGTAGCCGTTTCGGCATCAGCCAGCACCAACTTGGAGTTAAAGATATTCAGACTCTTGTTCTCCATAGCGCCCATATTGAAATGGCGCACAGCAACAATATTGAATTCATTCAGGTCATACTCCAGCCCATAGACCTGCTCATCCCAGGCCATGCAACGCTTCAAGCTCGCCATCGCATGGGCTGTCAGAGGCGCATCACCAGGCTCGACATGGAGCCGCAAGCGCACCTCACGACCACTGGCCGTAACGAAGGCACCCGTCACTTCCTCCAGTTGGCCAGCCACGAGGGCAAACAAATAGGAGGGTTTGGGGAAGGGATCATCCCAAACGGCGTAGTGCCGGGCGCGGCCATCGACTCCAGATGGCAGGGGGCCCGCCTCGACCCCATTGCCATTGGAGAGCAACACCGGATAGCGCTCCCGATCGGCCTCAAGCCGCACCCGAAAACAACTGAGCACATCGGGGCGATCCGGATGGAAGGTGATGCGGCGAAAGCCCTCCGCCTCACACTGGGTGGTCACCATGCCGCCACTGCCGTAGAGGCCTTCCAGGCTGGTGTTGGTTTGGGGCTCAAGCCGCACCAGGGTCCGCAGTACAAACGGACCCTGGGGTGGATTCAGCAGGGTTAGGCCAACGGCCGTATGGCGGTAGCCCTGGGGTGCCAGGGGCAGGCCTTCCAGGTTGATCTCCAGCAATTCCAGGCCGACGCCTTCCAACTCCAGGGGCCCAGGGGCTCCAGGGGTCGCCGGCTCCAGGGCCAGCTCCGCCTCCACAAAGGCGTCATCACCCTCAAGCCGCACCGTCAGGTCGGTGCGACTTAGTCGGTAGGGATAGGGGTGGTAATCGGCGAGATGGACGGCGGCCATGGGGGGGCCTGGCCTACTTCTTGCCGCCGGAACCGGCCGCTTGCATGGCCTTCTTGACCTGGCCCACCAAGGTGTCAACTTCCTTCTTCCAATCCGGCGGCAGCGAAGAGCCACAGAACTTGTCAATCCGCAGCACGGTTTCGGCTACGGAAGCATTGACAAGCTGCTCGCGGGTCAATGGGGAAGGGGCCCCTTGAATCTGACTGCCATGTTTGGTGGTCAGCACGGAGGTCAACATGCTGAGGTTGCCTTCCATGGAGGCCTTAAACGGCAACTTGAGTTGGGCCAAGGTGCACATGTTGATGGCCGCCATACTCATGTAGGTGTTGAACTGGTCGGCAGTCGCCGGGGTGGCGGCGGGAGCCTTGGCCGCTTGCGCCAGGACCGCGGTGGGGAAGGACAGGCTGAGACCAAAGATGGCCAGGGCCAGGAAGGACCGCTTGGCGAGCATGGGGAAGAAGGGATGAACTTGGCCATGCTGCTGCATCGCAGGCCCGCCGCCCAGTGGCGCCAGTTGACAGCGTGGCCTCAGCAGCCGGTGCGTCAGTCCGACAAGGGAGCCAACGTCGCTGCCCCAAGCAGGGGAGGGCCGGCCACCTCCAAACGGATCTCATGGTGGATTTCGCTGATTTCAAGCTGGCCATCACGCCAGCAATAAATCGAACGGGAGCGGTAGCGATCTTGATCCACCAGGCGAATGTGCTCGATCACATGCAGATCCTGGTCCTGGGATTCCAAAATAACTTCGTGCTCATCGACCTGGCGAATCTGGCTTTTAATCGGGATGCCGGCTACGACATCCTGGCTGCGTCGCAGTTGGTGACCGCAGAGATAGGCATCCGCGCAACCCTCAGCACGAAATTGCGGTTTGATCTTGAAAAAATCGTAGGACTCTTCCGGCCACCAGCTAAGCCGATAAGCCGCTTCACCATGGCTTGTTTCACTATAAATTTCAACCCGCACTAACATATCAAGTCGCAACACCTCTTCATCGGCGAAAAAATAGAGACGCCGCGAACGCCAAAGACCAAGATTGCGCCCAAACCAGCGTTTCAAATTTGAATCCAGCTGAATGCGGCTGCGAACCACCCCCGTGTTGGTGCCGGCGGATTTAGAGGTCTTTGCCGCACTGGAGATGGGAGGCCCGTGGAAAGGGGGCTCTGGCGTCTTGGTCATGGCGTCCAATCTTCAGGCCCTTGCATCCCTCCCTCATAGCCAATCCAGGGCACGTGTGCTCGTTTTCACCTAAAAGCCATAGGGTGTGACGATCCCCAGCCCAATCCCTGGGAGTGCTGCAGGTCTGCGAAGCCTCATGCTTTTGATCTGCTCCCGTCTCGCCCTTGGCGGCGCCCCTCTCCACTGACTCCATGACGGGTACGACCCTCACAGACATCAAGGCGGAATCCACCCAATTCCAGTCCCTGAAGTTGTTGCTGGTGGCTGGCAAGCACCACATGGCCACCAACGATCTGCGGGCGTTGGTGGCTTTTCTCAACAAAGATGACTTCGGCTTTCAGGTGTCCCTTGAAATCGTCGATCCAGCCAGCCATCCGGAAGTGCTGGAGCTGCACCGACTGGTGGCTACCCCGGCGCTTGTCAAACTCGAACCCGCCCCCAAGCAGATCTTCGCCGGCAACACCCTTTCGCTCCAGGTGCGCAGTTGGTTACCCCGCTGGAAGCAAACCGAAGTGGTCACGGGCCTGGGCCTCAGCCTCGTCCCGGCGGAGATGGATGGCAGCCGCAGTCTGCGCGAGGTGCAACTCGAAGACCAGCTGCTGGTCCTGCGCCAGGAGAACGAAACCCTGATCGAGCGGGTGGGGGTTCAGGAGCGACTGCTGCGCATGGTGGCCCATGAATTGCGCACACCCTTGACGGCGGCCAAGCTGGCGATCCAGAGCCACGGGCTGGGGCAAATCGACCAGGCCCGCTTCCACGACGTTCTCAAACGCCGGCTGGACGACATTGAGGCCCTCTCCAGCGACCTTCTTGAAGTGGGTACCACCCGCTGGGAAGCCCTATTCAATCCCCAGCGGCTGGCCCTAGGCCAGGTTGCGGCCGAAGCCATCCTCGAACTCGAGAAGCTGTGGATGGGTCGCAACCTGGAATTCGTCACCGACATCCCAGCCGATCTTCCCGATGTCTACGCCGATCAACGGCGCATGCGTCAGGTGCTCCTCAACCTGATCGAAAACGCCCTGAAATTCACCCCCGATGGCGGTCGTGTCGTTCTGACCCTGCTGCACCGCACCAATCAATGGGTCCAGATCAGCGTCTGTGACACCGGCCCGGGCGTCCCCCTCAAAGAGCAGCAGCGCATCTTTCAGGATCGGGTGCGCCTACCCCAGACCTCCACCACCACCTCCGGCTATGGCGTCGGACTGTCGGTCTGCCGGAGGATCGCCCAGGTCCACGGAGGCCGCATCTGGGTGGTGTCTGAACCGGGAGAAGGGGCCTGTTTCCACTGCACGGTTCCCGTTTGGAACGGCCAGACGCTGACGAACTCGGCCGCAGGAGTTGCTGATCTCAATGAAGAGAACGACTGAGCGCCTTGACGAACGCCCCCACCGACCCGTAGTTTCAAACCAACAGCGCAGAGCTGATCGCCATACCAGACCTGGTTCGAGCCTTAAGGGGTTCATGCCAAACTCCCCAGGAGTCACGGTCCAAGGTCTTAATGGCGTCCACTCGACTGTGGCCTCGCCCCCATCGTCTAGAGGCCTAGGACACCTCCCTTTCACGGAGGCGACAGGGGTTCGAATCCCCTTGGGGGTATTATAGAAAAGTATAAATTTAAACTTATATTATATCTTAATGAATTACAGGCTTGTGTTTCGTTTCAGCCCTTGCCAGCCCGTCGATGGGCTTCCTGTTGGACTCCCCTCAGATTGTTAGCGAGGTCTTGCTGAAGACGCTGTTCAATCAAGCCGATCGGCATGCCGGGGTTTCCCTGGACCGTCAGGTCGTAGAGCAACCAGGTGCTGGTCGGGTCCATCCCGATCATCCAAAAGCCCTTAAAGCAGCGGAAATCTCCTTCCACCATCTTGAATGCCAACCGGCCTGCCTCCAGGTCTTCCTGGAGCTCAAGCAGCACCCTGGCGCTGAAGCGAAGGCCGCAGACATTCTGAGTCCCCACCTGTTCAACCCGCACCTGATTGCCCTCACGGGAGAGCTGACGTGAAAGGCTGAGGTTGGGGATGAAGCGATTGAGGTTGTCGTAATCAGTGAGGGCCGACCACAACCAGTAGGGCTCAATTCGTAAACGCAACTGGGCCACCAACCGGCGGGTTCCCTGGGGCAAGCGCTCCATTTCCTGCTGGATGGTGTCCAGGGTGCAGTTGACACCTGCAAGCGGTCGCTCGGGGCAGCGATCAGGCATGGGGGCGGAAAATGGTGCCAGGGTCTGCGTCAAGGGAAATCGGGAGACTCGTGCGGAGCGACGGACACAGCTTCAGGTGTTACCCCATACGCTGCAGCAAAGCTAGCGGCACCACGGGAGCCTGGCGAGGGCATCCCCCCGTAGGGGGGTAGGGAGCTTTCCCTATGATCGCTGCGTTTTAGGCGGCTACTTTCGAGATGCGCGTTTCATCAGGCAACACCAGCGGCTCCGACAGCCGCACGTTCACCGTTGTGATCGACAACTTGGGTGTCGGTCGTTCTCGGCGGGCCACCCGGCAACTGACGGTGCCTTTCCAGCAGCTTCAGTCCCTGCTCCAGTCCGTCGCCCTTAGGGGCGATCGCCTCAAGATCATCAGCGTCGACGGCCAGCCCCTGGCCGCCCCTGAAGCGGCCGAGCCAGCGCCGGTCTCCGAAGGGGCCGTAGCCGCCGACGCGCTTCCCGCCGCCCCTTCCCCCGCCAAGAAAGCCGCCGTGACCCACGCCGACGTTCCCGTCAATCTTTACAAGCCGAAGGATCCTTTCATCGGCACGGTCATCGATAACTACTCCCTGCTTGTCGAAGGCGCCATCGGCAGGGTCAACCAAATCACCTTTGATCTAAGCGGAGGCAACCTCCACTACATCGAAGGCCAAAGCATTGGCATCATTCCTGACGGAACCGATGCCAATGGCAAACGGCACAAACTTCGCCTCTACTCGATCGCCAGCACACGCCACGGCGACAACGTCGAAGATGGCACAGTCTCCCTCTGTGTTCGTCAACTTGAATACGAAAAAGAAGGCCAAATCGTCCATGGGGTCTGCTCCACCTTCCTCTGCGATATCGAGAAGGGAGCCAAAGTCAAAATCACCGGACCGGTGGGCAAGGAAATGCTCCTGCCCCCTGATGAGGATGCCAATATCATTATGTTTGCCACCGGCACCGGTATCGCTCCCATGAGGGCATACCTGCGCCGCATGTTTGAGCCAGCCGAACGGGCCAAGAATCCTGAATATCAGTTCGCCGGCAAAGCCTGGTTGTTTATGGGGGCTCCCAAAACAGCCAACCTTCTCTACGAAGACGATCTCCAGCGCTACCTCACGGACTTCCCTGAGAACTTCCGATACACGAAAGCCATCAGTCGTGAAGAAAACAACGCCAAGGGGGGCCGGATGTACATCCAGGATCGGGTTCTCGAGAACGCCGACGAAATCTTCGCAATGATTGAGAATCCTAAGACCCATGTGTACATGTGCGGTCTTAGGGGCATGGAGCCGGGGATTGACGAGGCCATGACAGCGGCTGCTGCGGCCAAGGGTCTCAATTGGGCCGAGCTCCGTCCCCAGCTCAAAAAGGCCGAGCGCTGGCACGTCGAAACCTATTGACCCGGACCAGGTGGGGGTCCAGATCCTGGCTTTCCAGGGCTGGATCCCATCAGTGATCGAACACACTCCAAGCCCACGCGACCTGCCAAAACGCTCCCGAGCCGTTAAACCTGGAGCAGTGCAAGGCCGCCGATGACGTCCATCCTCACCAACCCCCTCAGGGTTGGCCTCCGCCAAGAACGGGTCATCACCCCCCAATGCTTGGTGATCTTTGGAGCCAGCGGCGATCTCACTCACCGCAAACTGATTCCGGCCCTGTTCGAGCTGTTTTGCCAGCGGCGGCTCCCCAGTGAATTTGCCATCCTTGGTTGCGCACGCCGCCCCTGGAGCGACACCGAATTCCGAGAGCGGATGCAGGCAGCCCTCAAGGCCGAGATCGGCGAACATCTACAGGCCTGGGAACAGTTTTCCCAGGGGCTGTTTTACGAACCGGTCGATCTCCAGCAGAACGACCACATGGTTCGCCTGGCCCAAAGACTTGAGACAATTGATCGACTAAGAGCTACCCGGGGAAATCGCACCTTTTATCTTTCCGTTTCTCCTGAGTTTTATGGCAGCGGCTGCAAGGCCCTAGCCTCAGCCGGACTGCTTGCCGATCCCGAGCGCAGTCGCATCGTCATCGAGAAACCCTTCGGCCGAGACTACGGCAGCGCCCAAAACCTGAACAAGATCGTTCAATCCTGCGCCAAGGAAAGCCAGGTTTTCCGCATCGACCACTATCTGGGCAAGGAAACGGTTCAAAATATTTTAGTGATGCGCTTTGCTAACACAATTTTTGAACCAATCTGGAACCGAAATTATATCTCCAACGTGCAGATCACCGCTGCAGAAACCGTCGGTGTTGAAGAAAGAGCAGGCTATTACGAATCCGCCGGTGCCCTGCGGGACATGGTTCAAAACCATCTCACCCAGATCCTGGCCCTGACAGCGATGGAACCGCCAGGTCGCTTCGATCCTGAGGCGATTCGCAATGAAAAAGCCAAGGTGCTGCAAGCCGCCCATCTGGCCGATGAAAATGAACCCTGGAAGTGTTGTGTGCGGGGTCAATACGGCCCCGGTGGCACCAGTAGCCACCCCCTGAGCGGCTACCGCCAGGAACCGGGAGTGAACCCCAACAGCACCACCGAAACCTATGTGGCCATGAAGGTGTTCATCAATAACTGGCGATGGCAGGGGGTGCCCTTCTACCTGCGTACCGGCAAGCGACTGCCGAAGCGGCTCTCCGAAATGGTCCTGACCTTCCGCAAAGCCCCTGTCCATCTGTTTGATGCCGCCGGTGGAGCGCCCACCCCCAACCAGTTGATCCTGCGGATTCAGCCCGATGAGGG
>JAPLIF010000324.1 GCA_026389255.1 Cyanobacteriota bacterium | reverse complement strand
GGCTGAGCGAGCGACCCTGGCGCTCATGGACCTGCATCGATGCTTCCAGGTCGCTGGAGCAGAGCCCCAGCTCCTCGATCCAGCGGTGGTTGGCCAGCATCAGCGGCCGCCCCGCGATCACGCCCCGCACCCCCCTTCCGGGGAGGGCCTCGAAGGCCTCCACAGCCAGCCGCTCACCATCAAGGCCTGCAGCCATGGCCCGCGACACGGGATGGTCGGAGCGCTCCGCCAGGCTGCTGGCCAGCTGTTTCAGAGCGCCAGTATCTGCCCCTTCTTGCCGAGGGGAGAAGGCCACCAGCTGGGGCTGGCCCAGGGTGATCGTGCCGGTCTTGTCGAGCGCCAGCACCTTGATCTTGCGGGCCTCCTCGATGTAGAGGCCGCCTTTGATGATGATGCCGCGACGGGCGGCGGTGGCCAGGCCGCTCACCACCGTGACCGGTGTGGCGATCACCAGCGCGCAGGGGCAGGCGATCACCAGCAGCACCAGTGCCTTGTAGATGGCCTGCAGGGGGGTGAACCCCAGCAAGGGCGGCGCCAGCAGGGCAACGGCCAGGGCCACCACGAACACCGCCGGGGTGTATCGGGCCGCGAAGCGATCGACGAAACGCTGGATCGGGGCGCGGGAGGCCTGGGCTTCCTCCACGGCCTGGATGATGCGCGCCAGGGTGCTGAGCGAGGCGGGCGCCGTCACCTGGATCTCGAGGGCGCCGCCCTGGTTGATCGTGCCCGCAAACACCTCATCCCCTGGGCCTTTGTCCACCGGCAAGCTTTCGCCGGTGATCGGGGCCTGGTTGATCGCACTCTCGCCACTGATCACCGTGCCATCGAGCGGCAGCCGTTCTCCCGGGCGGACCCGCACCACATCGCCGATGGCCACAGCACTGGCGGACACGCGCTGCCAGCGGCCATCGCTCTGGCGGAACTCCGCCTCATCGGGGGCCAGGGCCATCAGGCTGGTGATCGCCTGGCGGGCCCGCTCCACGGCCCGCGCTTCAATCGCCTCGGCCACGGCATAGAGCGCCATCACCATGGCGGCCTCCGGGAAGCGGCCGATCAGGAAAGCGCCCGTGACCGCCACGCTCATCAGCGCATTGATGTTGAGCCGGCCCTGGCGCAGGGCCGCAAGGCCCTTGCGAAACACGGAGAAGCCCGCCAGGGCGATCGCGGCGATGGCGATCCCGATCTCCAGCAGCTCATGGCCCGGGAAGGCGGGAACGACCAGATGCAGCAGCTCCGCCGTGAGTGCCAGTGCCAGGGAGCCCCCCAGGCGGATTCGTTCACGGCGCCGTTCGGCGCGGGTCTGGGCCGCGGACGGCCGGTGATCGGCGCTGATCGGCTCCGGGCTGAATCCCAAACGGCGGATCGCAGCAAGGGCTGAGTTGAGCGCTGCTGCTTCGGCATCGATCGCCAGAACGCGCTCGGCCAGCAGGAACCTCAGGCCGCGGATGCCGTCGACACCTGCGAGGGCATGGCGGATCTCGGTTTCCTCGGTGGCGCAGTCCATCGCGCTGATCCGAAACAGCGCTTCTCTGGCGCTTGCCGGCTCCGGCTGCGGCCCCGTGGTGGCTCCAGCCGTCTGCCCGCTGGTTCCGCTGCTGCAGCAAGGTTCCGCCATGGTCAGGCCATCCAAGCCCCATCAAACAGCCTGTAGCCACTTCAGGGTCAAGGATCTGGCCGGCACCGGGTAGCCACAGGTTGCTCGTCAACGCAGCTGGGGACACTCCTGATCCCGCAACTCCTGATCCAGACCATCGGCTTGCCGGGCCAGCTTGGCTCCAGCCGCCGTGTAGAACCTGAACCGCTGGCGGTTGACGTAGAGAACCCGCTGGCTGCGCAGCAGCTGTTCTTCCGCCTTGTGGCGGCAGACGAGCAGGGCCTGGTAGTCGATGGTCAGCTCGTTGCGGTCGTTGGCATTGGCCCGATCGGCCTGCTGGCTGAGGACCGGGCAGATCCGTTCACGGATGGTGCGGACCAGGGCGATTTCGGCCTTCAAGGCCTGCTCGGCCAGGGCATTGCGTTGATCCAGCAGGTTCTGACACGCCTCCGATTCAGCCGCCATCGCCGGAGCTGCCAGCCACCCACAGGCCAGCAACAGGGTCAGGAGGTGGCGCATGCACGGATCGGTTCGATGCCTGCGCCTGTGGCTGCGATCGCCGTGACCATTCTGAAACTGTTGCATCAGAAGATTTTCCTGAGGGTGTGATGCGACGGCAGTGCGGTGGATCCGTGAAGCAATGCCCCGAAGGACCCTCGGCCCATGCCGGCGTGGCCAGGGAGGAGATCAAGACACCCGCAGCCTTGGAGGCCGGATCCATGGCCCAGGTCCACCAGCGCTCCCCAGGGAAGCGATCCGCCGTGGCTCTTCTGCTGGCGGCCGGAGGAGCCTGCGCCCTGGCGTTGCTCGTCAACAGCCCCGGCCTTGCCCAGGGCTGGGGCGGAGGGCAGCAGCCTGGTCCCGGCATGGGGTGGGACGGGGCCGGACGAATGGGCCCGAACGATCAGCGATTCATCGTGATGATGATTCCCCACCATGAGGGGGCGATCGCCATGGCCGAGATGGCCCTCACCCGCGCGAAGGGGCCCGAGATCAAGGGGCTGGCCAAGAGCATCAAGGCCAGCCAGACCCAGGAGAACGCCCAGATGCGCAGCTGGTTCCGCCAATGGTTCGGCGGTGATGTGCCGCAGTGGGGTGGGAGTTACGGCCGGGGTGTCTATTCCGGCTGGGGCGGCTGGATGGGCGGCGGCGGCGGAATGATGATGGGCCGTGGAGGGGGCATGGGGATGATGGGCACCGATGTCGAGTGGCTGAAGAACGCCCCTGATTTCGATCGCGCCTTCATCGAGCAGATGATTCCCCATCACCGCATGGGCGTGATGATGGCCTCGATGGCCCAGGCCAACAGCCAGCATCCGCAGCTCCGGGCGATGCAACAGGCCATAGTGAAGGCCCAGAGCCGGGAGATCGAGCAGATGACCCAGTGGTACCGCAGCTGGTACGGCACACCCTGATGCCAGCCATGGATCCGTTCTTCATCCTCGACACGCCGAAATCCTTCGAGGAGGCGAGCGTCGTCCTGCAGGAGGCGGTGGCGGAGCATGGCTTCGGCGTGCTGGCCGTGCATGATCTTGGCCACACCCTGCGCAGCAAAGGTCAGCCGTTCCTGGAGCAGTGCCGCATCTTCGAGGTGTGCAACCCCCAGCAGGCCGCCACAGTGCTCAGCACCTCGATGGCGCTCAACATGGCTCTGCCCTGCCGGATCTCCGTCTACACCGAAGCCGGCACGACCCACATCGGCATGATCCGCCC
>JAPLIF010000334.1 GCA_026389255.1 Cyanobacteriota bacterium | reverse complement strand
CGGTCTGGCATGAAACCCAAGGCCGACTCCGACCGGTACTCCAAGGCATCCTCCAGATCGCCGTGGCCCATCACCACCTGGATAAGGGCAACCAAAGAGGTGCAACCATTCTGCTTGGCGAAGGCTTGGGTCGCCTGGCCGCCGTCGGTCCCTGGGAGCTTGGTCTCGACATCCATTCACTTCAGCAAACGTGCCAGCAGCGTCTCGGTGCTTTGCAGCAAGGATCTTCTTTGGATCTTTTCACCCTGCCTCGGCTGGAGCCCTGCCAGGAAGGGCCCCGGTAGATTCAGCCGTCTTCCTCTGTCATGGCCCGGTTCTTGCTTCGACCGCTTCACTTCGCCTTGATGGGCATCGTTGCGGCACCGCTGCTTCCTGTCGTCCCATGGAACCCGATGGTCCCGATGGTCCGCGGGGCGACTGCTTCAGCACCTAATCCTGCCCCCCCCAAGCTGCCTGCGCCGCCTCTTGTCGCCCCGGCCCGTCTCGTCCCCTCCGCCTCACCGGGCCCCAGCAATGCTGCCGTCGTTCGCGACGATGGCATGGTGAGCATCGAGTCCGATCGCCAACAGGCCGATAATCGCACTGGGATTGTGACGGCCATCGGCAACGTTCGGATCACCTATCCCCAGAAGGGCATGGTGGCCACCTCCCGCCAAGCCCAATATTTCAGCAAGGAAGGCCGGCTCGTGCTCAGTGGTGACGTCGATGTCGTCGATCGTGATGGCCAACGCATCCGTGCCGAACGGCTCGTTTATTCCCTTGACAGCGAAAGGGTTGTGGCTGAACCCTCTACTGGGCGCCAGGTGTTTAGCAGGCTACGGCTGCAAAGCCGCGAGGGGGCCGCACCATCGCCATTGGTGCCATGAGTCTGGCCTTGGATCAGGTGACCATCACCCTCGCCGGAAGGCCCTTGGTGAGTGGCATGAGTCTCGAACTCCATCCTGGGGAAGTGGTGGGACTGCTTGGGCCGAACGGGGCTGGAAAAACCACCACCTTCAACCTCATCACGGGCTTGTTGCGGCCGGATGAGGGCGATGTAAGCCTGGATGGACTATCGGTAACCTGCCTGGCGATGCCCCAGCGCGCCCGGCTTGGTATTGGTTACCTACCCCAGGAAGCCAGCGTTTTTCGCAATCTCAGCGTGCGCGAAAACCTGGAGTTGGCACTCCAGGAAAGTCAGACCCCAAGATCGGTCCGGCAGGAGCGACTGGAAACGTTGATTCAAGACTTCCATTTGGTGCCCTTTCAAGGCCGTAAGGGATTTCAACTTTCGGGTGGGGAGCGACGCCGTTGTGAGGTGGCCCGTGCCCTTGCCGTTGGCGAACAGGGTCCCCGTTACTTGTTGCTGGATGAGCCTTTTGCCGGCGTTGATCCCCTTGCCGTCGCCGATCTCCAGGAATTAATCGCCGGCTTGCGACGGCGGGGCATGGGGGTGCTGATCACCGATCACAACGTTCGTGAAACGTTGGCCATCACTGATCGCGCTTACATCCTCACCGACGGCCGCCTGTTGGCGTCTGGCAGTTCCGTGGCCATGGCCCACGACCCCTTAGTGCGGCGCCATTATCTCGGTGAGGGTTTCCAGCTTTGAGCCGACCCCAGAGCGCCAGATCAGGCCCCTCGAATCTTCTGGCAAAGCTGCGATTCCTCTTGGGGAGCTGGAGACGCCTTTGCGGCTGGCGGCGTTTGCCTTTGTTGGACCGCTGGTTGTTGCAGGAGCTGGTGGGTCCCCTGCTTTTTGGGATCGCGGCTTTCACGGCCGTTTCCCTATCGGTGGGCGTGGTTTTCGAGCTGGTGCGTCGGGTGGCCGAATCCGGTCTGCCAGCGCAGGTGGCGGTCCAAGTGTTGATGCTCCGCCTGCCTGGATTTCTGGTGTTGGCCTTTCCCATGGCCACCTTGATGGCCACCCTGCTTGCCTACAGCCGCCTCTCGGGCAGCAGTGAGCTGACGGCCCTGCGCAGTGTTGGTGTGGGCACCACCCGCATGGTGATCCCCGCCCTGGCCCTAGCCCTGGCCATGAGCCTGCTGACCTTTCTTTTTAATGATTTCATCGTGCCCCAGGCCAATCTTGTCGCCAGCCAGACCCTGGAGCGAGCCCTGGGTAAGGCCGTTACGAATCAAAGCGGCGACAATATCCTTTACTCACGCTTCGGTCGTGTCAAAGAAGAAGAAAATGGGGACTCAGTAAGGCAACTTACACAGCTTTTCTATGCCCGTAAGTTCCGTAATGGAACCATGAAGGATGTCACTCTGATTGATTTTTCCAGGATGGGTCAACGTCAGATGTTGATGGCCGATAAGGGGCACTGGAATGAGGCTAAGGCCATGTGGGAGTTCAGCGATGGTCGTATTGTCAATGTCGATGAAAGAACCGGTTCAACGACTTCGGCGCGTTTTGATCGTTATCTTTATCCACTGAACCAGGATCCGATTGAGATCGCTAAATTGCCCACCGATGTCAGTACGATGACAGTGGGGCAAGCACGACGGGCCGAGCGTTTGCTTACAGAGGCCAACAATCTCAAGGATGCCCGCCGCTTGCGGGTGCGGATCCAAGAGAAATTTGCCTTCCCCGCTATCTGTCTCGTCTTTGGTTTGATCGGCAGCAGTCTGGGGGTGCGGCCCCATGCCCGCACCAGTCGCAGCCAGGGCTTTGGCATCAGTGTGCTGCTGATTTTTGGTTATTACTTGATGTCCTTCATCGTCAGTTCCCTTGGTGTCACCGGCACCTTGACCCCCTTTCTGGCCGCCTGGTTACCCGTCCTCGTCGGCTTGGCCAGTGGGGGTGTCCTCCTGCGCCAGGCCAGTCGCTGAGCCCTGCGGAAGGGCAGACTGGAGTCACTTCTACTTCTCCCGGTGAACGATCCCGTAGTCGGTCTCGCTTTGGCCGCCTTCGCCTTGCTTCTGCTTGTGCTTCCCCTCTCCTTCTGGTCCCTCAGTGGTGGTGGCTCCAACCGTTGGGTGACCTTGTTGGTGGCGGCTGCCAACCTTTGCCTCACAGCCCAACTTGTGTTGCGCTGGTGGGATTCCGGCCATTTCCCGATCAGCAATCTCTACGAATCCCTTTGCTTTCTGGCCTGGGGCTGCACGCTCACCCAGCTCCTTGTGGAGCGCACCTGGCCAAGCCCGTTGGTGCCGGCGGCCGCCACCCCTATGGCGCTTGGCTGTGTCGCCTTTGCCAGCTTTGCCCTGCCGGATCGGCTTCAGGAGGCTTCCCCCTTGGTGCCAGCCCTGAGGTCCAGCTGGTTGGTGATGCACGTCAGCGTGATCATGCTGAGCTACGCCGCCCTTTTGGTCGGTTCCCTGCTGAGCGTCGCCGTTCTGTTCACCGATCGCAATGAGGTCCTGGAACTGCGCAGCAGCTCGATTGGCAGCGGCGGCTTTCGCCAGGCCCAGCTGAGCACTGATGGACCTGGGTCCATGAGTTTGAGCAGCAGTGATTTTCGGATCAGTGAACAGCTGGATAGCCTGAGTTATCGCACCATCACCGTCGGTTTTCTGCTCCTATCCGTGGGTCTGGTCAGCGGTGCCGTCTGGGCCAACGAAGCCTGGGGCAGTTGGTGGAGCTGGGATCCCAAGGAAACCTGGGCCTTGATTTGCTGGTTGGTTTATGCGGCCTATTTGCATACTCGCCTGATCCGGGGCTGGCAAGGCCGCCGGCCAGCCTTGGTGGCGGCTGCCGGCCTTGTGGTGATTGCCGTTTGCTACATCGGGGTCAATCTGCTTGGCATTGGCCTGCACAGTTATGGCTGGTTTTTTGGCAGCTGATGACCCCGCTCGACGCCCCTAGCCCCCTGCCTTGGCAAAGCGGGTCTTGATGCGGCGGCGTAGCTGCCGGCTCCAAGCGATGCCGGCAGCGACACCCATGAGGGGCAGAGGCGCTGGCGCTGGCGCTGGCGCTGGCGCTGGTTGATAAACGGCTTGATAAATTCGCTGGGCAAAAATTTCATGCCCGGTTGTGGTGGGATGGGTGCCATCCCAATAGAACCAGTCTTGGGCCACACCACCCGTGTTGGCGACACAACTTGAGTTTGAGATGCACCTGGTTGTCACATCCGTAAAGCCGAATAGGGTTGGATTATTAAGGATTTCCTGCTGTACGTCGTCTGTTTGAAACTGGATGATGTCCAGATCAGGTTGCTGCACACTCAGATGATTAAGGTTGGTTTGTAGCAAATTATTGAAGCCGGCCGAAAGCTGATTTAATAAGGGTTGCTGTGGCGTGCCAGCGAATTCGGGGGTGTCGCCGATGAAGGGACTGTTTGGTACTAAGAAGTGGCGTGCCCCGTAGGTGTTGGCAAGTTCCGTAATGGTCCCGACAATATTGCTAACGGCGTTACCTACAACAGCTGAATAGCCCGCTGGAGGCGCCAGGACGGGGCCTGGGGTTCCGGTATAGGTACCTGGCAGGCTATTTGGGGTCGAATTATTATACCAAAATAGATCGTTTGGAAAAAACCAAACCGAAAAAAGTGTAGTAGCCGGATCAAAAGCCTGGCCCTGGCTGGCGAAGCTGTTCAGTTGCTAGGAGTTTCCCTTCTGGCTATAAGCACTACTTAAACCCAGGGAAATTGCAGGAGGATTGAGTTCAAGATAGTTTTGCAGCCCTGAACTGCTGCCGCCAATCGCATAATTCGTGCCCAGGTTGCCGGGGCTGAGGGAGTTCTTGAAAGTGGTGCTGCCTGGGTTAAAGGCTTGCCACAGATATTCAACGGCGACGGGTCCGTTGCTGAAGCGTCCCTCATAATAAGGCGATGGTGGAAAGGTAAATCCAATGGCACTTTGGCTAATGGACTTACTGTTACCACTGTCCGAAAGACTGTCCCCAAAGGAAAAGAGGTGGCTCAGGCTGCTGATCCCAGCTTTGGCCGGCGCCAATCCCAATGGGGTCGTGATCCAAAAAGTGGCCAAGCTGAGGCCTAAAGCCATACCCGCTCGGCGTGGAGCTGAAAATTTCATTGAGGAAGGGCAGTCATTTCTATTGAAATGACGCCCATCCGTAATGGTTGAATTCAACTAAAATTCTTTAGGTTAACAACTCCTATTTGTTATCTGATCCCCCGATTTTCAAACCAAGGCAGGTTGGGGCCGTTGGCTGTTGCGGATGCCGGTGATTGCTTCGGCATAGCTGGGTTGGTTGAACACGCCGGAGCCACTCACGATGGCGTTGGCACCCGCCTCGAGGACTTGCCAAGCATTGCTCGCCTTAATACCCCCGTCGACTTCAATCCAGGGATCCAATCCCCGTTCATCACAGATACGTCGTAAATCGCGAATTTTTTGCACCTGATTTTCTATAAAGCTTTGTCCGCCGAACCCAGGATTGACACTCATGATCAGCACCAGATCACAGAGTTCAAGGCAATATTCCAGAGTGTTCAGTGGGGTGCTCGGGTTCAGCACCGCACCTGCCATTTTACCCAAGTCTTTGATCTGGGCAAGGTTGCGGTGCAGGTGGGGACAGGCTTCCACTTGCACACTAATGATGTCGGCGCCGGCTTTAGCAAAATCGGCGACATATTTTTCTGGTTCGACAATCATCAGGTGAACATCCAGTGGTTTTGTTGTCACTGGACGCAGGGCTTCCACAATCAACGGTCCGATGGTGATATTAGGCACGAAGCGCCCATCCATCACATCGACATGGATCCAGTCGGCGCCTGCGGCATCGACCGCCCGCACGTCCTCGCCGAGGCGGGAGAAATCGGCAGAAAGAATCGAGGGTGAGATCACCAGGGGCTTGG
>JAPLIF010000155.1 GCA_026389255.1 Cyanobacteriota bacterium | reverse complement strand
TGGCGCTGCTCACCATGGGCCGGGTCGCCGCCCATGCCCTGCTGGTGCAACGGATCAGCGGCTGGCGGCTGGGGCGGCCCGGGGGGCTGGCGCTGGCCAGGGCCTGATCAAGTCGGTGGGGGCTGGTGGGGGCTGGTGGGGGCCAGGGGCTGGCTGGGCTTGAAGATCAGCAGTTCATCCGGGTTCACCACCCCAGCACGGTCTCACCCAGGCCGAAGGCGGCACTGAGCAACACGGTGACGCGGAAGGCGCTTGCCGTGTCGAGGCTGAACTTCGCGATGGGAAAACCGTTGTGTTGCCGATAGGAAAGGGCGCGGTCGGTGAACAGGGAGGCATCGCAACGGCGGCTGTCCTGCTGGCCCGCAAAGCTGGTCTCGGGCAAGTCCTCAGCGGTGGCACTTTGAAGCCATGATGAGGCGTCGATCCGTTCAGAGACCTACTCCAATAGGGATATTGGGCAGCTTGTCCATAAGCTCGCGCATATAGGTATATTCAGAAGACGGGAGCAATGATTTAGTGTTCCGACTGAAGATTCTTGCCCGCTTCTGATTTGGAGTGTTGAAGAGATGGTGCCAAACCGGCCAGCCTTAGCGTGCCAATTCCGCGCCGTCTGGGCAAGCAGATTGGCCCTGGCGCCCTGGCGCTGAAGCGTGCCTAACGGCCAAGGATGGTGAGTGGACTGCATCCCGCCCGCTGAAGGCTTGTTGCCAAAGGACGTTGACGCTTCCTTGAGGTTTTGTTAAGTTGGCGCAGGCTTACGTATTTTGTAAATTTTCACGGGGTATCAATGTACCCTTTGTGTTCGTATTACACGCTGATCTTCAAGGCTTTATAAGCCATTCGGTCCTTATTTGCCTTGGTCTCCACAAATCACTCAATCACTTGAATTGACCCATGACCTTAATTTCGCCCCTCAAAATTGTGCTCCAGGCCTCCCTTGGCCTCGCCGTTGTAGCTGCCACCACTGCTGCCCAAGCAATTGATTACAGTGACAACCCATTAATTCCCAGCGAAATCTTTGCAGATGCCTCTGGTAATTTTACCTTCACGGTGAACCAGGCTGGAGCTGGCAATGTTTGCATCGTTGGCAGCAACTGCAAAGACTACGTCTTTTTCAATGTTCCCACGGGCCGAACGTTCACGGGGCTCACCATGGATTTTTACAATTCAATTGATAATCGTGCCTTCATAGCGCTGCAAGCCGGCTCCCAGTTCACTGCCGTGCAAGTAGGAGGGAGTCTTGTAGGTGCACTCGCCTACAACCATGCAGGCTGGCGGGGCCTCTGCGCTGCGAGCTACGGAGCCCTGCGGCCTACTGGTAGTGAACTAACTAACGCAAACTGCATCCAGTCCGACGGCCTCACACCGGTTCCTGGTCGCCCCACGAATCTCTTCACCCAGGTCCTTACTAGCAACACCCCCCCCAGTCCCACGGTGACGGCCCCTCTTCCCGCCGGTGCCTACGTCATTTGGACCCAGCAGATTTCTGGGATCAGTGAATACACCCTCACCGCCACCACCGCGGCCTTGCCCGTGCCCGGTCCGTTGCCGGTGCTAGGAGCCCTCGGAGCCTTCGGCTGGAGTCGTCGCCTCCGGCGCCGCATCGGCCGCGGCTGAATCCGGCAACCGCCTGCGGCCGGATGTCCCAGGTCACCACTTGAGGCATCCGGCTCAGTCAAGCTTCACCAAGTTTAAGGTCGGAATCCTGCGACTCCCTAGTACCCGCTCTAAACACTCTGGGCCTGTTGCAACTCCTCTCCGGCTGGTCTCAGTGATCTCAGGCCCACCGACCCGATTAGCTGACAACAACCGTCATCACCCCGAACGCCCAGGCAGGGAGAAACACCATGACCGTGATGGCGATCAACGTCCTGCTGGATCCGGATCCAGCCACCGTTGCGAGGGCCCTGGCGACGAACGCTCGGCTCCGAGGGGACTATCCGGATGGTTTCGCCCTCGACGCCAACCACATGCCCCATATCACCCTGCTGCAAAGGTTTGTGCAAAGGGAGGATCTGGCCGATGTCGCCAGTGCGGTGGCCGCCGTGCTGCGTACGGAGCAACCGTTGCAATGGGCAAGCCAGGCAACTGGCTACGACGACCTGGCCTACAAGAATCTCGGTTTGGTGGGAATCGTCATCGCACCGACCCCCAATTTGCGTCGATTACAACAAAGGATCATCGACGCCGTCGCCCCTTTTGCTGTAGAGCAGGGAACAGGCGAGGCCTTTGCGCCCCGGGCCGACGGTGGGGCGATCAACCAGCCAACCGTCGACTACGTGAACAACTTTGTCGGACCCTGCTCCGGCATCAACTACCAGCCGCACCTGACCGTTGGGATAGGGACCCGCGACTGCATTGATGCCCTCAAAGCGGAGCCCTTCGAGGCCTTCCCCTGCCAGCCCGTCTGCGTCAGCCTCTACCAAGTGGGGGAATACGGAGTCGCCCAAACCAAATTCTACGATCTCTCCACTACTGCGGATCCGCTGCCCTCCTAGGACCGTGAACGCCAATATGCCTAGGGATGCCAAAACAAAGAACATCGACAAGCTTGTCGAAGTCCTTAAAGAAGCCCCCAGGCCCGGCTGGTTGAATCATCATTCGTGGGTTCAACGGTTAGGTTGATTCGGACATCTCTGCATGTCCTCAACAGAGCCATTCACCCCGCCCAAATCTCCCCCAGCTCCAACCGCAGCCCAGGGAAATCGGCGCCACCTTCCAGCAGTTCGGCCTGCTCAATCCGCCGGGGTGCTCCGCTGGCGGGCCAGACCTCAACGGCCCGTTCGCCCGGCAGCAGCAACCACCCCAAGCGGGCCCCATTGGCCTGGTACCAGGCCATCTTGCGGCGCAGGGAGGTGATGCCCCGCGCCCCTTCATCGCTGGGGCTCGCCAGTTCCACCACCAGGTCCGGACACAGGGGCGCGAAGCCCCGGCGCTGGTCGGCGGTGAGCCCCAGCCAGCGGTCCAGCCGCACCACCGCAGCGTCCGGGCTCAGCACGGAGCCATCCGGAAGCCGAAAGCCGGATGAACTGTCAAACACCTTCCAGCCGCCCTGGTGATCCGCCCAAAGCAGCAAGCGCATCACCAAACGGGAATTGCGCGCGCCTGTTTCGCTGCCGGTGGGCGTCATCGTGATCAGCTGGCCATCGGCAGCGAGTTCGAGCACCGCATCAGGATTTTCGGCGCAGACCAGGCCAAACTGCTCCGGCGTCAGGCGCAGATCGAGCGGCAATCGCAACGTTGCTGGCGCATTGAACCCGGAGGGGGCATGAACTGTGCTGGCAGCAACGGTCATGGCCGCAGGGCAGTTTTGACAAAGTCATTTTAGGGAGCCGCTCGAAGGCAACCCCAATCACTCAGACGGCGGCGGGGCCTGGGGGGGCTCTGGCAGCAGTTGGGCCAACAGGCCCGCCCCCATCAGCACTGCGCCCAGCCCGAGGGCCAGGGGGCGGTTTTGGGCCGCCGGGCCATCCAGCCAGGCCGCCGCCGCCAGAAAGGCGCCCCCCAGCGCCCGGGTGGGCAGCAGCACGATGCCCTTGGCGGTTCGGTTCAGTCCCATGGCGCCTTTCAGGTCGGAGAGCAGGGTTGGGGTTGGGCCAGCCCGGCGTCAATCATGGCGTCGCCCAGATCCTGGGGGGCGCCGCCAGCGAGGCGGCTGATCCGGGCCAACAGCACCCCCTCGCGCTGGCCCAGGGGCCGCAGATTGACGCGGCTATGGCGCGGCAATTGCTGTCGCAACCAAGCCATGGCCTGTTGCTGGGAAGCCGGCGGCACCTGCAGGCAGGCCAGTTCGACCGTGTAGCTGCGATTGCCGTCGCCCAATTGCAATAGGGCCGGCCCGCGCACCTGCAACACCTCCGCCGCCGCCACCGGGGCCACCGCCAGGGTCCAGGCCAGCGCCAGGGCCAAGACCATGGAAAGCGGGCCCCTCAAGGCCCGGGGCAGGGCCAGGATAATTCTCAGAGCTTGGCTCCGCAGGTGGGGCAGAACAGGTGGGCACTAGCGGTGGTGGTGCCGCAGTGGTCGCAATGGCGTTGGGTGTCGATGGCCAGCTCGGGATGGCTGGGTAAGCCCACCATCTGGGCGTTACTGGCACCCGGGGGAACCATTGGATAGCAATTTTCGTTGCGACGCACCTTGACATCAATGAAGGCGGGACCGGGATGGGCCAAGGCCTCGGCCAATTGCTGCCGCATCGTCGCGCGCTCGGTGATCAGCACACCCCGGACCCCAAAGGCCTCGGCCAAGGCCTCAAAGTTGGGCATGCCCTGATGCATGGCGGAGGCGGAATAGCGCTCTTCGTAGAAGCTTTCCTGCCATTGCCGGACCATGTCCTGCCAACCGTTGTTAATCACGACCACCTTGACGGGCAGCTGGTATTGGCTGAGGGTTCCCAGCTCCTGGATATTCATCAAGATGCTGGCATCCCCCGCCACGCAGACCACCTGGGCCTCGGGATAGGCCACCTGGACCCCCATGGCGGCCGGCATGCCGAAACCCATGGTCCCCAAGCCGGCGCTGCTGATCCAACGGCGGGGGCCGGTGGCCAGGTACTGGGCGGCCCACATCTGATGCTGACCCACATCGGTGGTGATGTAGGCGTCTGGGGCCAGATCACGCAGGGCCAGGAGCACCTCCTGGGGCGCAATTTCCCCTTCGGGCACAGGCACCGTCAAGGGATAGTGGTGCTTCCAACTGGCAATTCGCTCCAGCCAGGCCTGGGTGCGGCCACCGGAGATCTCGCCAACGGAGGCGGCCACCATGGCTTCGAGGGCCTCCTTGACATCGGCCACCACGGGCACCTGGGGGGTGCGGTTCTTGCCAACCTCGGCCGCATCAATGTCGATGTGAATGACTTGGGCCCGGGGGGCAAAGCTATCGAGGCGGCCGGTGACCCGGTCATCGAAACGGGCACCGCAGGCGATCAACAGGTCGCATTCGGTGACGGCAAAATTGGCATAGGCCGTGCCATGCATGCCCAGCATGCCCACCGAAAGGGGGTTGCGTTCGTCGAAGGCCCCCTTGCCCATCAACGTGGTGGTCACCGGCAATTGGAAGCGTTCGGCCAGCTCATGCACCGCCCCATGGGCGCCGCTGCTGATGGCCCCGCCACCGACATAAAGCAGGGGGCGACGGGACTGGCGGATCAGCTCAAGGGCGGCGCTGATGGCCCCTGGCTCCACGGGCTGGGGCAAATCAAAGCCATGGGGGATGACACTGCCTGGGAGCACCGGCACGTAGTCAAATTCTTCGACACCGACATCCTTGGGAATGTCGATCAACACGGGCCCCGGCCGCCCACTGGCGGCAATCAGGAAGGCCTGGGCCACGATGCGGCCGATCTGGGCCGGATCGCGCACCACCCAGGAGTGCTTCACGATCGGCATGGTGATGCCGAAGATGTCGGTTTCCTGGAACGCATCGGTGCCGATTGAGGCCCGGGGCACCTGGCCCGTGATCACCACCATGGGCACCGAATCCATCTGGGCCGTGGCAATGCCCGTCACCAGGTTGGTGGCTCCAGGCCCCGAGGTGCCAAAGCAAACCCCCACCTGGCCAGTCGCGCGGGCATAGGCATCGGCGGCATGGGCCCCGCCCTGTTCATGGCGCACCAACACGTGCTTCAACCAGCCCCGGGCTTCCGCCTTATGCAGCTCGTCGTAGATCGGCAGGATGGCGCCGCCGGGATAGCCGAACAGATCCTTGACGCCATGCAGATGCAGGGCATGCATCAAGGCATAACCCCCATTCACCCGCTGGGCCACTCCGCCCAGCACCGGTTCCGGTTCGTGCTGCAACGAATGGGGCAGGCGGGAATCGGTGGCGGTAGGGGCAGTAACCGTGGGGGGGACAGGGGTAAGCGTCACGGCGGGGAAGGGCGGTAGTACCGAAGATGCGGCGTCTTATTGAAACGATCCAACCTTAGGTGGCGAACCCATGCGTGGGGCCTGGACCCGACGACTGGCGGCCATGGCCCTTAACACCCGGGCGGGGTCAAGCCAGGCGCCCCGATAGCGGAGCCCCCAGTGCAGATGGGGTCCGGTGGTGCTGCCGGTCATGCCCACATGGGCGATCGTCTGGCCCGTGCGCAGCCGCTGACCCACCTGGAGCTGCACCGCACCGCTTTGGTACGAGGAGCCGCCGGCGCTGCCAGCGAGGTGACAGTAGGTGTGCTCGTAGTCCCCGGAGCGAATCACCAGCCCATTGCCGCAACCCCCGTTCGCGAGCACCTCCACCAGCACACCGCTCCACCAGTTGCGCACCGGGGAACCGAGCGGGGCCGCGATGTCGAGGCCGTAGTGGGGTCGCACCCCGCCATCCGGAAAAACCCACCATGGCCAGACGACCGTTCCAGACCTCCGAACTGTTGCTCCACCCCCAGGCCCACTTGTCCTGGGGATACAACTTGATTTTGGTGGGGATCTGGGCGGCCTGGTCCAGGTTGATTTCGGGGCCCTCCAGGGCCTCCACCACTAGGTCGGCAAGGCCCTTGATGAAGGTGGGATCGGTATCGAGGGCTGGGACCCGCAGGAAATGGTGAATGCCCGACTCCTCGGCGATTTCCCGGTATTCCAGATCAATCTCTTCGAGGGTTTCGATGTGTTCGCTCACGAAACTGATCGGCACGACCACCAGGTCCTGCACCCCGTCGCTACCCAGCTGGCGCAAGGCATCTTCGGTGTAAGGCTTGAGCCATTCCACCGGGCCGACCCGGCTCTGGTACGCCAATGTGTAGGGATTGGCATAGCCCAAGTCCCGCTGCAGGCGCTGCAGGATCAGGGCGACGCAGGCCTCGATTTCGCTTTGATAAGGATCGCCGGCTTCCTCCACATAGCTCTTGGGCACCCCATGGGCACTGAAAAAGATGTGGGCCCGAGCCGGATCTGAAGCGGCCCGGATCTGGCCGCTGATCAGACCCGCCATCGCCGCGATGTAGCCGGGATGGTCGTACCAACTGCGGATGCAGCGCAGGGGCAGCCGGTCGAAGGCCGGATCGGCCTGGCGCAACCGCTTCAGCTCACGAAAACTGGAGCCGCTGGTGCTGATCGAGAACTGGGGGTAGAGGGGCAACACCACCACTTCCTCGATGCCATCGGCCTTGATATCGGCCACGGCGGATTCGGTGAACGGATGCCAATAGCGCATTGCCACATAGGTGGTGGCCTCCACGCCCCGCTCCCGAAGGCTGCTCTGCAGGGCCCGGGCCTGGTGTTCGGTGATGCGGCGCAGGGGCGATCCGCCCCCGATTGAGCGATAGGCCGCCTTGGATTTGCCGCTGCGCAAGGTGCTGATCAGCCAGGCCAGGGGCTTTTGCAGCAACGGTGTGGGCAGGCGGATGATTTCGGGATCCGCAAAAAGGTTGTACAGGAACGGACCCACGTCTTCGATCCGTTCAGGACCGCCCAGGTTCAGCAACAGCACGCCAACCCTGGCCATGCCCTCCTTCTCCATGCAAGAGGTTGAGCGTAACGCCAGGCTCCCTCGTCCTGCCGATTCCTGCCGGCCCCCTGGCCAGGGCCCAGGGGAGCCGATACGGTCCAACCAAGCACCCGATGCACCCCTGGCTCCCCCCCTAGAACCTTCCCTGGCGACGGCGGTGCGCCACCACAACGGGCAGCTGGCGGCCGAAGGTTCTGCCCTACGCCTGGAAATCCGCGGTGGCCGGCTGGGACTGCGGGGCCCCTTGCCCGACCGCCTTGGGCAGGGGAAGGCCAAGGTCCAACGGCTCAGCCTGGGGTTGGGCGCCAACCCGGCCGGCCTGGCGCTGGCCCTGGAGCGGCTGGCAACGCTGCGTCAGGAGCTGGCCTCAGGGCAGTTTCAATGGCACGACTGGCAGCGTGATGGCGGCAGCGAGGGGGCCCCTGCGGACGGAGCCGCCGATGCCGGGGGCCTGACCTTTCGCCCCCTGGCCGAACAACTCCAAGCGTTTGAGGTCGCGTTCCACCACGATCCCAAGCGCCGGCGCCGGCCGGCGGGCAGCCGCAGCACCTGGACCGCCGCCTACCGGCCCTACCTGCGGCGCCTGGCCGCCCACGGGGCCGCCCAGCGCCCGGGGCCCCTGGATGCCGACTTGCTGGTGGAGGTGCTGGAGAGCTATGAGCTCTCCAGCCGCAGCCGCCAGCAGTGCGGCGTGGCCCTGGCCGCCCTGGCCCGCCACCTGCAGCTGGATCTGCCCGAGGACTGGCGAGACCGGGCGGCGGGCTATGGGTTGCACCTGACGCGTTTTCGCCCCCTGCCCACGGACGGCCAGATCCTGGAGCTGGTGGGACAAATCCCCAATCCCCGCTGGCGCCTGGCCTATGGCCTGATGGCCACCTATGGATTGCGCAACCACGAGGTCTTTTTTTGCGATGGCAGCGCCCTGGCCCCCGGCGCCGATCGGGTGCTGCGGGTGCTGCCCACCAGCAAGACCGGCGAACACCAGGTCTGGCCGTTCCAGCCCGAATGGATCGACCATTTCGAGCTGGAGCGGCTCGGACGGGACCACAACGCCCTGCCCTCGGTGAATCTGGACCTGCGCCGAACCACCCTGCGAGAGGTGGGCCGCCGGGTGGCCGAACAATTCCAGCGCTACGGCCTGCCGATCACCCCCTACGACCTGCGCCATGCCTGGGCCGTACGCACCATCCACATCGGCCTGCCGGACACGGTGGCGGCCCGCATGATGGGCCACTCCGTGGCGATCCATACCCGCACTTACCACCACTGGATCACCCGGCGCGATCAACAACAGGCGGTGGATGCGGCCCTGGCCCGGCGAGCCGGCTGATGGCGACGCACCAGGCCACAGTGGCGGGATCGACGCCCCTAACTCCATGAGCGAGAACGCCCCCCCCGATCCCGCGGCGCTCCCGCCCGACGGGAGCGCCGCCGCGACGTGCAACAGCGACGCGTCGAAGCCCGCGACCTGGAAAAGGGCCTGGTGTTGGTGTTCACCGGGGAAGGCAAGGGAAAGACCACCGCCGCCCTGGGCCTGGTGTTGCGCACCCTGGGCCATGGCGAGCGGGCGGCGGTGGTGCAATTCATCAAGGGAGGCTGGCAACCCGGCGAGGCCAAGGCCCTGGCCCACTTCGGCGAGGCCCTGGCCTGGCATGCCCTGGGGGAAGGCTTCACCTGGGAAACCCAGGACCGCGAAAGGGACCGGGAGCTGGCCCAGGTGGCCTGGCAGCAGTCCCTCACCTACCTGGCCGATGGGCACCGCAAGCTGGTGGTGCTGGATGAGGCCAACGTGGCCCTCAAGCTGGGCTACCTCGATCTCGATCAGGTGCTCGAAGGGCTCGATTGCCGCCCCCCCCTCACCCACGTGGCCTTGACGGGCCGGGGAGCCCCCCCCGAGCTCCTGGCCAGGGCCGACCTGGTCACCGAGATGCGGGCCGTGCGCCACCCCTTCCGGGAACAGGGGGTGAAAGCCCAGGCTGGTATTGAGTACTGAGTCGATTTAAGGCGATCCGGGCCCCGCGGCAAGGGGGCCGGCCGGGAGGGGTTGCTACTGTTCGACCGAAGGTGGAGGTCGATGGCTTACCGGCGTGTGCTGCTCAAGCTCAGCGGCGAAGCGTTGATGGGGGACCAGGGTTACGGGATCGATCCGGCCATCGTCCAGTCCATCGCCCGCGATGTCGCCGCCGTGGTGGCGAACGGCACCCAGCTGGCCATCGTTGTGGGCGGCGGCAATATCTTTCGCGGCCTCAAGGGATCGGCCGCCGGCATGGACCGGGCCACGGCCGATTATGTCGGCATGTTGGCGACGGTGATGAATGCCATCACCCTGCAGGATGGCCTCGAACGGGCCGGGGTACCGACCCGGGTCCAGAGTGCCATTTCGATGCAGGAGGTGGCGGAGCCCTACATCCGCCGCCGGGCGATCCGCCACATGGAAAAGGGTCGGGTGGTGATTTTTGCTGCCGGCACCGGCAACCCGTTCTTCACCACCGACACGACGGCCGCCCTTCGGGCCGCCGAAATCAACGCGGATGTTGTTATGAAAGCCACCAAAGTTGATGGCGTTTACGACAAAGATCCTGCCAAACATGCCGACGCCAAGCGCTACGAAAGCCTCACCTTTCTTGAAGTGCTCAGCGGAGAACTCGAAGTCATGGACTCCACCGCCATTGCTCTTTGCAAGGACAATGCCATCCCGATCCTTGTCTTTGATGTCTTCGGCAGTGGCAACATTGGCCGGGCCGTGGCCGGCGAAGAGATCGGCACCCGGATTCTCCCGGCCACCCTTTAAGTCCCTCCCGCAGTCCGCAGGAATCCCATGGATCTGGAAGCCAGCATGCGCAAATCGGTGGAAGCCACCCTGCGCAACTTCAACACCATCCGCACCGGCCGGGCCAACCCCAGCCTGCTCGACAAGATCATGGTGGCCTATTACGGCGCCGACACCCCGCTGAAATCCCTCGCCACCATCTCCACCCCCGATTCCCAGACCATTCAGATTCAGCCCTTCGATGCCGGCTCCGTCGGGCTCATCGAAAAGGCCATCGGCATGAGCGATCTGGGGTTGACCCCCAACAACGACGGCAAGGTCATCCGCATCAACATTCCCCCCCTCACGGAAGACCGACGCAAGGATCTTTGCAAGCTGGCCTCCAAATATGCCGAAGAAGGCAAGGTGGGCCTGCGCAATCTGCGTCGCGATGGCATCGACCAGATCAAGAAACAGGAGAAAGACGCCGAACTCTCGGAAGATCAAAGTCGCGATGAACAGGACAAGATCCAGAAATTGACCGATCGCTTCATCAGCGAACTCGAAAAACACCTGGCCGACAAGGAGTCCGACATCCTCAAGGTCTGAGCATGACGCTCGACGCCGATGTCATTGTGCTTGGGGCGGGACCGGCCGGATCGGCGGCGGCCTTCCATCTGGCCGCCCGGGGACGGAGGGTGATTCAGCTCGAAAAGGACGCCCCTGGCCGGTCCAAGCCCTGCGGCGGGGGCATGGCCGCCTCGGTGCAGGGCTGGTTTCCGTTTGACCTGCGGCCCGCCGTTGACCAGGTGATCCGCCAAGTGCGGTTCACCTGGTGCCTGGAGGATCCGGTGGTGGCCGAGTTGCCCGGTGATGCCCCCTTCTGGATCGTGCGTCGCCGGGTGCTCGACGACTTTCTGGCTGGCCAGGCCGTCGATCGGGGCGTTGATCTGCGCTACGGGAGCGCCGCCACGGCCCTCAGCCGCCAGGGCGACCGCTGGCAAGTGACCGATGGCCAGGGCCACCAACTGGAGGCCCGGGGCCTGGTGATTGCCGATGGCTCCAGCTCCCGCTTTGCCGCCGACCAGGGGCTGGGGCCGGCCCGGCCCCGCTATGCCGCCACCGTCTCGGTGGAAGTGGAGGGAACGCCGAGCCCTCCAGATGTGGCCCACTTTGAGTTTGGCCTGGTGCACCACGGCTTCTGCTGGGCGTTCCCCCGCAGCGGGGGGTACAGCATCGGCGTGGGCACGTTCATTGGCCAACAGGAGGCGGACGCCCATGCGGTGCTGGCCCGCATGTTGCCCAGCCTGGGGGTGGACCCGGAGGCGGGCGAACGGCGCCGCGGGCAATTGCGGATCTGGGATGGCCACCACCCCTTGCACGGGGATGGGGTGGTGGCCGTTGGTGACGCCGCGTCGCTCTGTGATCCTTTTCTGGCGGAGGGTTTGAGGCCCTCCCTGCGGAGTGGATGCGCCGCCGCCAGCGCCATGGATGATTGGCTGGCCGGCGACAATCTGGCCCTAGCCGGCTACAGCCAGACGATGCGCAAGGAATGGGGCGACTCGATGGCCTGGGGCAAACGGATCGCCCAGGTCTTCTACCGAGTCCCCAGGGTGGGGTATCAGCTGGGCATCAAACGGCCCACCGCCCCCAAACGCATTGCCCAGATCCTCTCGGGCGAAATGGGCTACGGCGACATCGCCCAGCGGGCGATTCGGCGCTTGCTGTTCCAGCGGGGCTAGGCCCTAAGCCCCGCTGATGCCTCCCTTGAGCTGGCGGAGCCCTTGGTCAATGCCGGCCAACAGCTCAATGGCGACCATCGGTGATTTTGAGCTGGCGAAGCCGCTGGTCAATGGAGGCCAGCAGCTCAATGGCGAACATCGGTGATTCCTGCACCGCAAACAGAAACTTCTCGCGATTCATGACCAGCAGGCGACAGGCCGTGACGGAGCGGGCATCGCCGTAGCGGCGGTGGTCCTGGGTCACCAAGGCGCCGGCTCCAAAAACATCACCAGCCTTGATGCGCTCGTGACCTTCCGAATCGTTCCAGGAGAGCTCCACCTCCCCTTCCAGGAGGCCAAACATGCAGTCACCTGGTTCTCCAGAACGAAAGATCACCGTTCCAGGCTCAAATTCCTTGACCTCGCCCGAACTGGAGAGGGCTTTCATGGTGTCGAGAGCATTCACGGCAAAAGATCTGGAGGAGACTCCGTAACTCTAATCAGATGACGTTTAGCCAGCCAAAATCTCTCCACCCCTTGCCCATGGCGCCGGTTTCAGCGCCGGATCGCTAGGGGGGCGCCCAGGCCGCCCCGCACATCCTCGGGCACAAGCCGGCCATCCTTATCCGTATCGAGGGCATCAAACACCGCATCACTGCCCACCCATTCCTCGCGGGTGATACAACCATCGCCATCGAGGTCGTTCAACAGAAAAATCTCGTGAACGGCATGGTTGAAGGCCGCTCCCCCCTCAAGCACCGCCAGCCGGTGGGCCAGTTGGGCCTCCAGGGTTTCGATCGCCTTGGAGAAACCGCGGATGCCCTCATCCAACTTTTCGCTGGCCATGGGGTCCTCGGCCATCATGGTCTTAAACACCTGATGATCGACATGAATCCGATCCGGGCTGGGGCCAGGCCTGGCGGCATCCAGCTTGCGCTCCAACACCGCCTCGGTGTTGCGCAACTGATCCATCAGGGCCGGTGAGATGGTTAAGAGATCGCAGCCGGCGAGCTCGATGATTTCATCAATGTTGCGAAAGCTGGCCCCCATCACCTCGGTGGCATAGCCATAGGTCTTGAAATAGTTAAAGATCGTGGTGACGGAGATGACCCCGGGATCCTCTGGCCCTGGATAGCTATCGCGCCCGGTTGATTTTTTATACCAATCCAGAAACCGGCCCACAAACGGCGAGATCAGGGTGACACCGGCCTCCGCACAGGCCACCGCCTGGGAGAAGCCGAAGAGCAGGGTGAGATTGCAATGAATGCCATCTTTTTCCAGCCGTTCCGCCGCCTTGATCCCCTCCCAGGTTGAGGCAATCTTGATCAACACCCGTTCCTTGCCAATGCCGGCCTGCTGGTAGAGGCCGATCAGCTTGTGGGCCTTTTCAATCGTGGCTTCGGTGTCGTAACTGAGGCGGGCATCCACCTCGGTGGATACCCGGCCCGGCACAATCTTGAGAATCTCCTTACCAAAGGTGACGCTGATTTCATCCAGGGCCTCCTTGACCACCTCCTCCGCCGCCGCCTCGGCACCGATCAACTGGCGGGATTCCCGCAGCGAACGGTCAATCAGCTCGTTGTAGGCGGGAATCTGGGCTGCGGCCAGGATCAGGGAAGGGTTGGTGGTGGCATCCCGGGGTGTGAACTGGCGAATGGCGTCAATTTCGCCCGTGTCAGCCACGACGACCGTCATGGTGGCCAGTTGATCAAGCAGATGGGCCATGGAAAAGATGCCTGACAGAATCACTGACCGGGCCCAAACTTAGCGACGCCAAGGGCTTATCCCGACCTCCCAACCTGCCGGTTGAGCGAATCCGTACAGGAGACGTTCAGCCCTTGCGGGGGGCGATGGCGGATGGGGTGGGCGGCACCGCTCGGCTCGGAGCAACCTTCTCCAGTACCAACAGGGCCTCGACGATCTGGCGAGCCACTGGAACCGCCACGGTGGAGCCATAGGCATTGCCCCCTTGGGGCTCATCGACCACCACCAGCACGACATAGCGCGGGTCCTCAATCGGCAACACCGCCACGAAGCTGCAGATCCGAGCCCCCGGGATGTAGGTGCCGTTGTGGGCCTTCTGGGCCGTCCCCGTTTTGCCGCCCAGCCGATAGCCAGGAATCTGCAGGCCTTTGCCACTGCCCTTCTGCACCACGGTTTCCATCCACTCCACCACCTTGCGGGTGACAGCGGGATCGAGGAGGGGGACGCCGGTGCGTGCCTCCGAATTGGCCAAGGCCTCCCCGGACCGCAAGCCGCGGGTGATGTGGGGACTGACCAGGCGACCGCCATTGGCCAACATGCCGTGCAACTGCAGCAGCTTCAGGGGCGTCAGCGAGAAGCCCTGGCCAAAGGCTGCGGTGGCCGGTTCGATGGCGCCGGCGGTGAAGTCCGAGCGGCTTTTGAGTTCGCCGGCTACCGCACCGGGCAGGTCCGTGTCGGGCACCTCATCGATGCCGAGCACATGGAGCCAATGCCAGAAGACCTCCCGCTTGAGCCGGCCCATGGCCTGCACCATGCCGACATTGCTAGACACCTGGAGCACCGTCGGCAGATCAATGACCCCATTGGCCCGCCGATCAGCATTGAAAATCGGCCAGCCACCGATGCTGAGTTGGCCCACATCATTGACCGTGGAGTGGGCATCGATCGCCTTTTCCTGCAGGGCCAGGGCCAGGTTGATCGGCTTGAAGGTGGACCCCGGTTCATAGAGATCCTGCACCGACCATTCGCGGAACAGACCCGGGTTGTAATTCCAGAAGCTGTTGGGGTCGTAACTGGGGCTGGAGGCCAGGGCCAACAATTCGCCGTTGCGGGCATCCATCACCAGGGCGGCGCCGCGCTTGGCGTTCCACTGCTTGACCTGGCGAGCCAGGGCCTGCTGGGCCACCTGCTGCAACCTGGAATCGAGGGTGAGCTGCAGCCGCAGGTCGTCGCCGTAGAGGGACCCGGGCTGCAAGCCATCGGGCAAGGGGGTTCCGTCGGCGCCACGGCGCATGGACAGGGCACTTTCCTGGCGCCGAAGATCGTGGTCGCGACTTTGCTCGAGCCCCGCCTGGGGCACCCTCTCAAGGTTGAGGAAACCGACCACATTGGCGAACAGGGATCCCTGGGGATAAATGCGCTGGGGATAGGCCTGGAGGTCGAGGCCGCTGATGCCCAGGGCCCGCACCCGTTGGGCGGTTTGCGGATCCAGGCCAGTGGCCAGCTTGACCCCGCTGCGCTTGCCCCCGAAGCGATCGAGCAGGTCCCGCTCGGGCAGGGCCAGCACCTGGGCCAGCCGGGGGGCCACATCGGCCACGGGGCGCACCGCCTGGGGTGAATCGCCAGGGAAATTGAAATAGCGCGGATGGGCCCAGAGCACGAAACGTTCTTCGTCAAGGGCCACCAGGCGCCCGGTGCGATCCACGATCGTGCGGCGGATCCCGATCGGTTTGGTGGTGTGGGTCTGGATCTCCCGGGCTTTGGCCCGCAGCCGATGGCCATCCACCAATTGCAACCAGGCCAGGCGGCAACCCAGACCCGCCAAAGCCGACACCAGGACCAGAAACACCAGAACCAACCGGCGACCGGTCTGGGGGGGTTGGGCCCTGACCCGGGGATGGCGCGACCGGGGAACGGATCCCCGGGGGGTGGCGGTGCGCAGGTCCGAACGACCCGTACCCCCGGGGGGATGGCGGCGGGTGGTGGACCGGGCCATCAGTAGCCCGCAGGGATGGGACCCATCCTCAGGCGACCCAGCAGGTCGGGCCGCAGGACCGCAGGGTCCCCAGGGGCCGACAAATGAATCAGCTGTTCACTACTGGTGGGCACCAGGAGCCCCGGGCGACCCGCGACGCCCAGGTGGTGCTGCTCAAGCACCGCCGCGGACTGCTGCAGGCGGTGTTCCAGGGATTTAGAGGCTTCGAGTTGCTGAAAGCTGGTGGCCCACTGGTTCTGCCAATAAACGGTCAATCCCCCGAGGGCCAGGGTCGACAGGCCCAGTCCAAGCAGGGCGCCGGAGGTGACCCGGTGCAGCCCCGCCACAAGCGGCCACTGGCGCTCCACCGGTCGGGCGGTCAGGGATTCCCGCAACAGGGCCGACGCCTGACGCAGGGATCTGGCGGCGGTTGGGTCACCGCCACCCCCCGGGGATCCGTTCCCC
>JAPLIF010000096.1 GCA_026389255.1 Cyanobacteriota bacterium | reverse complement strand
CAGTTCCGCATGGTGACGGAGGTGCAGAACGTCTACAAATCCCAGGGCGTTTCCATCGATGACAAGCACATTGAGGTCATCGTTCGTCAGATGACCAGCAAGGTGCGTATCGAGGATGCCGGTGACACCACCCTGCTGCCCGGGGAGTTGATCGAGTTGCGTCAGGTGGAGCAGGTCAATTCGGCCATGGCCATCACCGGAGGCGCACCGGCGGAATTCACACCCGTGCTGTTGGGCATCACCAAAGCCTCCCTCAACACCGATAGCTTTATCTCGGCGGCCAGCTTCCAGGAAACAACCCGGGTGCTGACGGAGGCCGCCATTGAAGGCAAGAGCGACTGGCTGCGCGGCCTCAAGGAGAACGTCATCATCGGTCGCCTGATCCCAGCCGGCACCGGCTTCAGTGGTTTCGAGGAGGAATTGCGCGCCGAGGCGGGCCCCCATCCCGACATCCTGGAGGAGGAGGGCAGTGGCTTCCGTCGGATGCAGAATCTCCGGCCTGATTACACGGTGGAAATGCCATCACCGCCCTTGCCGGTCACCGTGCTTGACGACCCTTCCGACGAAGATCTGGAGGCCACCCGCAGTCGCCATGGCATTGAGGCCACCGCCAGTGGTTTCGCTGCCTTTGCCCGTCCCGGTCTCGACGACGATGCCTTGGTGGAGGATCTGATCCCGGACCCTGAGGCTCTCGAGGGTCTTCAAGAGGAGGGTCTACTCAGCGATGACTGACACCATCCCCAACCAAAGGACCCAACGAACGGCCCTCGGCACCCCAATCCCCCAGCGGGTTTTGCCCCGCTGGGGCTTCCATAGCCATATCGAGCGCTTGAACGGGCGTGCGGCCATGCTGGGGTTCATCGCCCTGGTGTTGGTGGAGTGGAAACTGGGTCACGGGTTCCTGATTCGGCCGTGAGCGCCTCCGGGTCGGCCGCCATGCCCGTCCCTGCCCCTACGCCTCTGCTGGGCCTGGATCAGGCCCAGCTCGAGGCCTGGGTCCAAGCCGAAGGTCAGCCGGCCTACCGGGGCCGCCAGCTGCACGAATGGATCTATGCCCGTTCGGCCCGCAGTGTCGAGGCGATCACCGTGTTGCCCAAGGCCTGGCGGCAGCGCTGGCCCCAGCCCGGCCCCGATCCGATCGGTCGCCTGACCGAGTTGCACCGTTCCACGGCCCGGGATGGCACGGTCAAGCTGCTGCTGGCCACCGCCGATGGTCTCAGCCTGGAGACGGTGGGCATCCCCAGCCCCGATCGTCTGACGGTGTGTGTCAGCAGTCAGGTGGGCTGCCCGATGGCCTGTCGCTTTTGTGCCACGGGCAAACAGGGGTTGCAGCGCTCGTTGCAGTTGCACGAAATCATCGACCAGGTGCTGAGTGTGCGCGACGCGATGGAGCGCCGGCCCACCCATGTGGTGTTCATGGGCATGGGCGAACCGTTGCTGAATAGCGACACCGTGCTGGCGGCGATCGACTGCCTCTGCCGGGACCTGGGCATGGCCCAGCGGCAGATCACGGTGAGCACGGTGGGGGTGGCCTCCACCCTGCCCGGTTTTGGCGAACGGGCCCTCGATCGCCTGGGTCGGGCCCAGTTCACCCTGGCTGTGAGCCTGCATGCCCCCGACCAAGGCCTGAGGGAGGAGCTGATTCCCACGGCCCATGCCTATCCCATCGAGACGTTGCTGCAGGATTGCCGCGACTATGTAGCCCTCACCGGTCGCCGGGTCAGCTTTGAATACATCCTGCTGGGGGGGCTCAACGATCAGCGCCGTCACGCCGAGGCCCTGGCCCAGCTGCTGCGGGGCTTCCAGAGCCATGTCAATTTGATCGCCTACAACCCCATCGACGAAGGGGACTTCAGCCGGCCCACGCCCCAGCAGGTGGAATCCTTCCGGCGCACCCTGGAGGATCGCCAGATTGCGGTGAGTGTGCGCGCCAGCCGCGGCCTCGACCAGGACGCGGCCTGCGGGCAGCTGCGGCGCCGGCTGGGGGATCCGGCCCAGCTGGGCCCGGTCTGAGCCGCGGCCATCGCAGACCTTGATTTAAAAGGGATCGTTGCCATGCCCTGGTTCATCAAGACGGAAACCCTGCGGCTGCCGGCGGCCGAGGCCAGGCCCCACCTGGCGGCCCACCGCGCCTGGGTGGCCGACCTGCGCTCGCGGGGCATCCGCCTCAGCAGCGGCTTCCTGGTGGATGGGGAGGGCCGTCCGGGCGGCGGCGGCTTGCTCGTGCTGGAGGCGGCTGATTACGGCGCGGCTGAGGCGTTAATTCGCCAGGACCCGATGCTGCTTGGCGATTGTGTGGAGTGGACGCTGCACCAGTGGGTTGGGGCGATCGGGGATCTGGGGGTGGGTTGAGCAGGATTCGTTCTCCCCTCCCCCCCTTCCCTCACTGCAGCAGCGCCCTAAGCCCCGGCTCCAGTAGGGCAAAGGCGCGGCCGCGGTGGCCGAGGCGGGCCTTGGTGGCTTTGTCCATTTCGGCAAAGCTCAGGCCCGTCTCCGGCAGCAGGAACACCGGGTCGTAGCCGAAGCCGCCGCTACCGCGCGGAGTCTCCAGGATCTCGCCCAGGCAGTGGCCCTCCACCTCAAGGCGCAGTTGGCCGTTGGGGTCGGCCAGGGCCAGGGCGGCGGTGAAGCGGGCGCTGCGTTGGGCTGCCAGACCGGCCGCCGCGCGCTGCTGGTTGGCGGCGGCCAGTTCGGCCAAGAGCCGCTCGATGCGCTCGGGATCGCTGGGGGCATAGCGGGCCGAGTGCACCCCCGGCGCCCCGTTTAGGGCATCCACCGCCAGGCCCGAATCATCGGCCAGGGCCCAGCAGCCGGTGGCCTGGGCCACGGCAACCGCTTTGAGGCGGGCATTGTCGATAAAGGTGTGGCCCGTTTCCTCCACCTCCAGGCCCTCCGGCTGGGGCCGGATCTCCAGGCCGAGATCGGCCAGCAGGGCGGCGAATTCACGCACCTTGCCGGCATTGCCGCTGGCGATCACCAGGGGGGTGGCGGGCGGGTTGCCGTCCATCAGATCCCCTCCGCCAGCTGCCTGGCCCAGGTCAGCACCTCGGCGACCCGCTCGGCCGTGGGGGATTCGCAATAGAGCCGCAGCAGGGGCTCGGTGCCGGAGAAGCGCAGCATCAGCCAGTGGTTGGGCCCCAGCCTCAGCTTGACGCCATCGGTGCTGATCACCTGCTGCACCGGCGTTCCGGCCACCTCCATCGGGGGCGTCTCGGCCAGGAAACGCTCTAATCGGCCCCGGGCGGCCATGTCCGCCAGCCGTAGATCCAGGCGGTCGTAGGCGGCCGCGCCGCCGCAGCGGGCCTGCAGGGCATCAATGCGTTGGCCCAGGGGCACACCGCCCTCCACCAGCGCTTCGATCAGCAGCAGGGCGGCAAAGGGCGCATCCCGCTCCGGCAGGTGCATGCCGAAGCCGACTCCCCCCGATTCCTCACCGCCCACCAGCACCTCGCCAGCCAGCATCTCGGCGGCGATGTACTTGAAGCCCACCGGCATCTCGATCACCTGGCGGCCTAGGTCCTCGGCCACCAGGGCCATCAGGTCGGAGCCGCTGACGGTCTTGATCACCGTCCCCGGCAGGGCCCTCGCCCGGGCCAGGTGGTCGATGAACAGGGGCATCAGCAGTTGGGTGCTGCAGAAACGGCCGTTCTCATCGATGGCGGCGATGCGGTCGCCATCGCCATCGAACACGACTCCCATGGCCGGTTGGCCCTCGGCGGTGCTGGCCCGCACGGCGCTGATCAGTTCGGCCAGATAGGGCGCCAGCGGCTCGGGCGGATGGCCGCCAAACAGCGGGTCCCGGTTGGAGCGGATCTCCCGGATCACCCCCGCCGCCACCGCCTTGGGTCCCAAGAGGGCCGGCAGCACCCCGGCCGCCGAGCCGTGCATCGGATCGACGATCACCCGCAGCCCCAGCCGTTCCAGCCCCGCCGCCAGGGCATCCGTATCGACCTTGGCCCGCAGGCCCGCCACGTAGGCGCCCATGGCATCGAACGTCTCCGTGTCGCCGGCAATCGGCACGGTGATGCCGCCGGCGGCCAGGCGCCGCTCCACCCGGGCGGTGAAATCCCCCTCCACCGAGCCGCCGAAGGGACCCTTGATCTTGAGGCCGAGCCACTCCGGTGGGTTGTGGCTGGCGGTGATCACCAGGGCCCCCAGGGCGCCGCGCTCCACCACCGCCCAGCTGGAGGCGGGGGTGGGGGTGGGGCTGGCCGAGAACACGGGCTGGAGCTGGGCGCCGCGCACCGCCGCCGCAATCGCCGCC
>JAPLIF010000230.1 GCA_026389255.1 Cyanobacteriota bacterium | reverse complement strand
GACCAGGCACCAAAGCCCCCCGGCCACGTAAAGGAGCCCCGAGAGCGCCCGAAACAGCTTGGCTTTGAGATCTTCAGCGCCGGTGAGACGCAGGATCTGGGACATTCCCGCCACCACCGAGGCGCTGCCCAACATCAGGGTCAAAAAGGTGGCCGAGGCAAACGGCAACACCAGGGCCAGGGCCGCTCCGGCCAGCAACAGGGCGGCGGTGATCCAGCGCAGGATGGGGGTAGCCGGTGCAGTCACGGGATCGGGCTAAAGGAGGCAATGGCGTCAACCTAGGTCGCCTGGACAGGGATCCAGCCACGGAGGCCCAGAAAAAATCAGTAAAGATGCCCCTGGGGCCCGGTCCATCGGCCCGCGCAGTCAACCCTGACTCGCCAACAAGCCCCGCAGGCCCTCGCTGTAGAGGATTGCCGTGCACAACACAGCGCCGGCCCAGCAGAGACTGCGCAAGGGCGGCAGGTTGGCGATGTAGGCCCCCAAATAGCCGAGGCGCAGCAAGGGATGCAGCCAGGCGACGGCCACCGCCAGGGCAGCGGTGGGCGAGCCGGAGGCGGCACCGATCAGGGCCAGCAGGCAGGCGGGAGCGTGCAGGCCAAAGGCCTCAAAACTGTTCTGGTGGGCCCAGTTGGCCCGTTTGCCCCAGGCGGGTAGCCGCTCGAACATGGCCCGGGGTGCCGCCAGGTCGGCGGGCACGAAATCGGCCTGGGAGCGGGCGGCCCCTAGGGGAATCAGGCTGGCGAACACCACCCCCGCCGAAAGCACCAGGGACCAGGCGAAGGCGGGATGGGGCATGGGGACGCCGCTAGGGATGCGAATAGGGCAGACCCCTTTTCTAGGCTGTGGCAAAGCCGAACCGAGAGAGTAAGAGCCATGGCTGACAGCTTCAGTTTTGACGTGGTGTCCGATTTCGACCGCCAGGAGCTGGTCAATGCCCTCGATCAGGTGCGACGGGAGTTGGTGCAGCGCTACGACCTCAAGGACAGCAACACCGAGGTCGACCTGCAGGAGGAGGCCATCACCATCACCACCGCCAGCGACATGACCCTGGAGGCGGTGCTGGATGTGCTGCGGCAGAAGGCCACCAAGCGCAACCTATCGCTCAAAATCTTTGATGTGCAGCCCTGTGAGCCGGTGGGGGGCAACCGGGTGCAGCAGGTGGTGAAGCTGCGCAAGGGCCTGAGCCAGGAGCTGGCCAAAAAACTCTCTAAACAGGTGCGGGACAGCATCAAAAAAGTGACCGTGGCCATCCAGGGCGACAGCCTGCGGGTGACCGGCAAAAACAAGGACGACCTGCAACAGGTGATCCAGTTGCTGAAGGCCGAGGAGCTTGAGGTGCCGTTGCAGTTTGAGAATTACCGTTAGTTAACGGGGCTGGAGGGCGGATTCAAATTTTTTCTTCTTTCGAATTAGTCATTTCCCATCCCCCCATCAGCTTCCCTAGCCCTCGTGAGTCTTGGAGCAGCCCTCAGATTCAGCAGCAATTATCGCCAACGCATTAAGGAGCATCGCCGAAATCCCTAAGCCCTGCAGGGTAAAAATCAAAAAGGGCCCAATGGGCCCTTTTTGCGGAATGGCGTGGTTCAACAAAGCCGTTCCATGGATCAATCAGAAGCAGAACGGCAAGAACTGGGTGTGGCAGGCGGCGTAGCCATCGATTAGGGGGCCAAGGCCGATTTGGTGGGCGATGCCGGCTCCGCTAAGCCCCTCGGTGACGATGCCGATGACGATGCCAAGCATGGCGGCGCGACCATTGAACAGCTCAGCCCGTTTGAGCTGCTCCATGTGGATTTGGGCCTCGGTGCTGGACAAATCCTTATCGTTGGTGGAGGTGTTGGTCATGGCGGCGGTGAAAAGAAAAAGTGCTGCGGTGAAGCAAGGCTGTCGAACGGATGGGCCAAACGGACGAAATCGCCTCGGCTCTGGCGACTGGGTTCAGCGGGTTTTGGGGGCCAGATCACTGGGACGGGTCAGGACATAGGCCACCATCCCGGTCAGGACCACAACGAGGGCGATGACGCTGGTGATGGCTGCGGTGTAGTCAGTGCCCATGGCGATCAACTCGCAGAGGTTTCAAAGTGGTACGCAGATTGTAACAGATTGTGAAGCAGGCCGGCAACCGCAACGCACCCCTGGCCAATCTGCTGTTTGCCGCCCTAGGAGTCATGGCCTCAGCCCAGGGCACCATAAACAACCTCAGCTACGGGACCCCATCCGGGCCGCCGCTGTCGGATGCTGGCTGAAGAAGTTGCATGGGAGATGCGCCCACCCTTGATGCGCCAACCCTCCCGTCCCGTTATTCCCTGGCCCTTGGTGGGATTACTAGCGTTGGCGGCTGGGCTGAGTGGATTGTCGGCACCGCCAACCGCCCGGGCCGAGATGCCGCCTGCGGTCTACGCCGAACGCCAGCGCCGGGCGACGGTGGTGGTGGACTTGGAAGTGCAACGCATCAGCCTGATCGGCACGGAGGTTCATATCAGGGCCAAGGTTTTGGGTGTGCAACGCCGTCCTAGGGGGTCGTCGCTGGAGGTCGGCCAACGGATTGATCTGTTTTATAGCCATCCAGAGCAACATCCAGCCGGCTGGGTCGGACCAGGCCCGATTCCGATGTTGGAACGGGGCCAACAGACCCGGGCCTGGCTCAATCCCCTTGCGGATCGAGCCGGGGGGTTTACCCCGGCGGCCGGGAGCCGCTCATTTGGGGTGATGGGGACTCCTTGAGGGCCGATGTTGCTCTAATCGATGGACGCAATGCCTACCGCCATGTCAGTTCAAGCATGGGGTTTGCCATCTATCAACTAAAAAAATTCATCAAAATTATCAAAATCGACAGCCTTGAAGTTACCCGCTTCCACCTGCTGCATCAATCGGGCCAGTTGCACCCACAGGGCCCCGGCGGTGGCCAAAGAAAGCAAAAAGGCCACCAGGAGGGCGGCGCCCGCCGCAAATCCAAACACCTGCAGGCTGGCGCCGATGAACAGCGTCACCCCAATTGTCAAACCGACGTAGGGCAATACGGTTTCGCGGCGGGCTAGGGGCAACAGGGGCAAGCGATCCTGTTTCCAGGCCTCGAGGCGATCCTGCACCAGCTTCGAAAAGGTCAGGCCGCACAGCATCGCCATCGCCAGCCCCATCCCCGCCAGCACGTAGGGAGGCGAATCGAAACGGGCGTACTCCAGCAGGATCTCGGCGTCATTGAGGTCGCCAAAAAAGTCGCTCACCGGCTCGATCACCGCCTGGGGGGCCCCAATGGGGATAACGTTGGGGGTGCCTTGGGGTAAGGCCGAAGCCGTTCCCAGGGGAAAGGCACCCAACAGGGACAGGGCGGCTGGCAACCGGATCACTGGGCAAGGGCGAACATGGAGTCGACCCTAAAGGCATGATCCATCGCCTGGCTCCCAGTCCGGTCCAAACGGGGCCCGCAGATTGAACTCGAATACCGCGCCCCAAGCCTGGACTCCCCTAGTCGGCGCGCATGCTGGCCCGCATCAGGGGCCTAACTCGCCTGGCTGGCCAGGGGGTTGATCCGGGCTAGGAAATCCCCCGCCAGGCGCGCGGGCGAAAAGGTGCGCCCCATCAGGCCCATCAAGGCCTGGAGATCTTCGGTTTGGAGGCGATCGTCCCGCACCAGGGTGAGCAGCAGGCGCTGCCTGAGGCCACTGCCCTCCTTGCCGAACAGCAACCGCAGTCCATCGCGGGCCACCGGCAGCAGGTCCACCTGGGTTCCGTCCCCCTCGACCACCGCCAGGAGGTTTTCGAGGCGCTCGATGCGCAGGCGGCCCTTGGCATCGAACAGCACCTCCAGCAACTTCTCACGCATCTCGGCGGTGTCACCGGCGAGCAGGCGGCGGGCCACGTAGGGGTAGGCGACCCGAATGATGCGGAAGGAAGGATCCAGCCGCATCGCCAGCCCCTCCTGGCTGACCACCGCCCGGATGATCAGGGCAAAGCGGGCCGGCACCCGGAAGGGATAGTCGTACATCAACTCGGAAAAGCGATCGGTGATCGCCTTGAAGTTGAAGGCACCAACATTTTCCCCCAAGGCCCCACCCAGCACCTCCTTCAGGGCGGGCACAATCGGTTCCAGATCAGCCGTGGGGTTGAGAAACCGTACGGCCTGAGAGGGCAAACAGGTTTCCGGGATGGGGGTCGGCATGGAAATAACCGAATTCGAGCAGCTGCCGCAGACCCGCCACCACCCCCGTGCGGATCAGGGCTGCCGGATCGAGGTGGTGGGCCTCCAGTTCGCGGCGACTCTGGAGTTTGACCCCGTTAATCCACTGGGTGGTGAGCACCCGCCGCCGACTCAAGGAACGCTCCACCCGGGGCACGGTCACCTCGGGATGGTGGGCAAAGAGTTGGGCAAAATACTCGGCATTATCCGCTTCTTTGTAGTAATCAATCTCGGCGAACAAACTGCGTCCGAATTCATCAATGATATCCCCCAGGCCAAAACCCAGATTGAGGGGCAGGAATGGGGCTCCGATCACCCCCAGGGCTCGAATGATGGCCAGATCCCTGCGTAGCAGAAAGGGCAGATTGGGTCGTTGCACCTTCACCGCCACAAAGCGGCCATCGGCCAAACGGGCCTTGTAGACCTGGCCCAGACTGGCCGCCGCCATGGGGTAATCGGGGAATTCCTCAAACAGGCTGGCGGCGGGGGCCCCCAGTTCCTCCTCTATCACCTTGAGGGCAATGGCATGGTCAAAGGGGGGCAGGTCGTCCTGCAGGCGCGACAGTTCTTCGAGCCAGTCCCGCCGCACCAGGTCGGGGCGGGTGGAAAGGGCCTGGCCCACCTTGATGAAACAGGGCCCCAGCCCGGTCAAGGTGGTCAGGATGCGGCGGGCCAGGCGCTTCTGCAACCTGGAATCCTGGCTACGGGACTGGCTGACCAACACCAGGGCCAGGGTGCCGAGCTGCCAGAGCACCACGATCAGCCGACTGATCAGGATCCAGGGGCGCAGCAGCAGCCAGCGCAGGTCCGCCTGGGGGTCGTAGGTGGGGGCGTCGTCCCCAGGCCGGTCTTGGGGCAGGTCTTCGAAATCGGGCTCGACGCCCGGGCCCACCTCGTTTCGGCTGCGCAGCGGCGCCCCTGGGGCGGGGCGGGACGCGGAGGCTCCAGACGCGGTGTACGCGGACGCGGCAGCGAAGGTCAAGGGCCAGGGGCCAAGGGGGTGAGCAAACTCTAGAAAGACGCTCGGGGCACCATGGCTGGGGCAAGGGATCCGGGGATCGCCGAGCCACTGCTGGCGGCATTGCGGCAGAACGCGCCCCTGCCGTTGCATCTGCCCAGCCACGGCCGGGGGGCCGCCCTGGCCCCAGAGCTGCGGCGCCTGCTGCGGCAACGGCCTGGATCGTGGGACCTGCCCGAACTGCCGGCCTTCGGCGGTCCCCTCGAAAGCGAAGGGGCCGTGGCCGAAGCCCAACGGCGGGCGGCCAAAGCCCTGGGGGCCGACGCCTGCTGGTTCGGGGTCAACGGCGCCTCGGGACTGCTGCAGGCGGCCCTGCTGGGACTGTGTCCGCCGGGCTCGCGGGTGTTGTTGCCCCGCAATCTGCACCGCTCCCTGCTCCATGCCTGCGTGCTGGGGGACCTGGAGCCGGTGCTTTATGCGCTCCCCTTCGATGCCGCCAGCGGCCATTGGCTGCCGCCCCCGCCCGCCCACCTGCAACAGGTGTTGAAGGAAGCTCTCCGCCAGGGTCCCATCGCCGCCCTGGTGTTGGTCGATCCCACCTACCAGGGTCGCGGCGCGGATCTGGCGGCCCTGGTGGCCCTCGCCCATGGCAACACCGGCGCTCCCGGGGGTCTGCCGGTGCTGGTGGACCAGGCCCATGGCGATGGCTCCGCCCTGGCCGCCGGGGCTGATTTGGTGGTGCTGTCGTTGCAGAAGGCGGCCAGCGGCCTGGCCCAGAGCGCCGTTCTGCTGGCCCAGGGTCCCCGCATCGATCGCCAGGCCTTGGAGCGATCCCTGCTATGGCTCCAGACCTCCAGCCCCAGCGCCCTGCTATTGGCCTCCTGCGCCACCGCCCTGGACGAAGGGCTTTCAGCCGCGGGGCAACGCCGGCGCCGGCGCGCCGAACGGCGCGGTCTGGAGCTGCGGCAACGGCTGGAAGCACTGGATTTGCCCATCGTTGTTAATGACGATCCCCTGCGGCTGGTGCTGGCCACCGCCCCCATGGGCATCAATGGCCTGGAGGCCGACGCCTGGCTGCTGGAGCGGGGCGTGATTGCCGAGCTGCCCGAGCCGGGCAGCCTCACCTTCTGCCTCGGGCTGCAGCCTCCCCCAGGGCTCGAACGGCGCCTGGGCCGCCAGCTCCTGGACCTGCGGGGGGCCCTTGGGGGGAATCCCCTGCCCCCCTTTGCGCCGCCACCCTTGCCCCTGGTCGCCAGCCTCGACCTCCCCCTTGGGGCGGCCTGGCGGGCCCATGCCGTTGAGCGTCCCTTGCGGGAGGCCACGGGGGCCATTGCGGCACGGCCGCTGGTTCCTTACCCGCCAGGGATTCCCCTGCTGATTCCCGGCGAACGGCTGGATGGGGACCGGACCCACTGGTTGCTGGACCAACAGAACCAGTGGCCCGGCCAGATCGCTGATACGTTGTGGGTGGTTGCCCCGGTTTGATCCCCTGCACGACGAATATCACTGGGATTTCGTCACCCCGGGTCTCCCCGATGGTGCCTTTGAGGATGCTCCGGGCTTCAGCCCCACCCCCATGGAGCTCCGGGTGATGCTGCTGGCCCACCTCAGACCCCGGGCCGACTCCCTCGTCTGGGATGTGGGCGGGGGCACGGGGGCCCTAGCCCTGGAAATCGCCCGGCTGCTCAGCACCGGTGCCGTTCACACCCTCGAACGGGATCCTGAAGCGATTGAGCTGCTTGAACGCAACCGCCTGCGCTTTGGCATCTCCAACCTCCACATCCATGCCGGCCAGGCCCCGGCCGACCTCGACCAGTTACCCCCCCACCCCGATCGGGTTTTGCTTGAAGTCGGCCGCCCCCTGGGGGATGTGCTGTTAGCGGTTTGGCAGCAGCTGCGCCCTAGCGGTCGCCTGGTGATCAGTACCGCCAGCCTGGAGGGCCTGGTTGATGCCACCGATACCCTGAGTCAGCTGGGAGCCCTGGATGTGCAAGTGGTACAAGCCACCGTGCATCGCATGCAACGACGCGGCAGCCAGGCCAAATTGGCCGCCGCCGAGCCCCTTTTCCTGATTGCCGCCGAGCGTTAGTCGACCCCGAGCCCCTCTTGCAGCCGCTTCCCCAGCCCCGCAACCGTACCCGTACCTCCCTGGCCCGGCTGGCCAGTGGCTGGGCGGCCGGAGGCATCGGGGTCCTGGTGGTGGTCCTGGGGGGCTGGTTTTTCACCCTGGCCGTGGGGGTGATCGTGCACCTGGGACTGCTGGAATTTTTCCGCATGGCCCAGTTCAAGGGAATCCGGCCGGCGGCCCGCACCACCCTGGTGGCCGTGCAGCTGTTGTTGTTCACCACCGAGGCCGCCGCAGGCGGCTGGTTGGCCCATAGCTCAACCGCCACGACGGGGGCGAGCGTGGGGGATGTGGCGGCGGCGGTGCTGCCCGCTTCCGGCGCCGTGATCTGCGGTTGGCTGATGTTGCAGCCCCGTACGGGCACCATCGCCGACATCGCCGCCTCCATCTTTGGCCTCTTTTATTTGGGTTTTCTGCCCAGCCACTGGATCAAACTGCGGGACCTTACGGATCCGGCCCTGGCCCCCCATCTGACCGGCACGATGCCGGGTCTGGCCCTGCCCTGGACCTCGGGGATGGCCATCACCCTGCTGGCCTGTTTCCTGATTGTGGCCACTGACATCGGCTCCTATGTAATCGGTCGACGCTGGGGGAACAGGCCCCTCTCCCCCATTTCCCCAGGCAAAACCGTAGAGGGGGCCCTGGGGGGTGTGGGCTGTGCCGCCCTGGTGGGGTCCTGCGGCGGCCTGCTCTTGGGCTGGAAGATGGGCTGGCTGCTGGGGGGGGTGCTGGGGATTGTGGTGGCCCTGTTCGCCCTGGTGGGAGACCTCACCGAATCGATGATGAAACGGGATGCGGGCCTCAAGGATTCCGGTGATGCCATCCCAGGCCATGGTGGCATCCTGGATCGCATCGACAGCTATCTGTTTGTGCCGGCGGTGGTCTATTCCCTCGTCACCCTCGCCCTTCCCCTCCTGCAGAAGACCTGACGGCTCAGCCGGGCACCATGGAACGGGCCAGAACCTGGGCGATCAGGGTTGCACCAGCGCTTCCCCTTCCAGCAGCAACGTGCCGGCCTCCAATTCGGCCCGCTCAATGCGAATCGCCGGATCCATGGGCACCCGGTAGCTCGGACCCTCCGCCTGGCTCTGAAGAACGACGGTACCGTCGGCAGCCGCCAGGGTGACTGCCACCTCAATGGGCCGGTCACTGCCGGCGCTGGGGGCACTTAACAGCAGGAGTCTGTCCAGGATGCGAACCCGCACCAGTGGCGAAACCCCCAGCAGTTCCTCCGCCAGGTTGTCACCCAGTTGGCGCCATTGGGCCGAGCCCAGGGAGCGGTTCAGATCCTCACTGCTGAGATAAATCTGACC
>JAPLIF010000066.1 GCA_026389255.1 Cyanobacteriota bacterium | reverse complement strand
CACCTCCTCATCGAAGAGATCCTCCTTGATCGAGCGCAGGAAATCGCTGCTGTCCTCGCCGGCGTCCTCTTTCTGCCAATCCACCAGCTGCCGCAGCCAACTGAAGCGTTCGGCATCGCCCCCGGTGGCGGCGGGAGAGCCCCCCTCCTTGTATTTCCAATGGGCGGCGATGCCGTATTCGGCCACCTGGTGCATCTCGCCGGTGCGGATCTGCACCTCGATCGGACGATGGCGACCAATCACCGCCGTATGCAAAGACTGGTAGCCATTGGGTTTGGGCAAGCCGATGTAGTCTTTGAAGCGCCCCGGGATGGGCCGAAAGGTGTCATGCACCACCGCCAGGGCGCGATAACAACTCTCGAGCGTCGGACAGAGAATGCGTACCGCCGCGACGTCATAGAGCTCGTGGAACGCCTTCTGCTGGCGCTGCATTTTGCTCCAGATGCCATACAAATGTTTCGGCCGGCCACTGACCTCGCAACTGTCGAGTCCCACCGAAGCCAGCCGGTCCCGCAACAGCTGCACGGTGACCCCCAGCCGATCTTCCCGTTCACTGCGCTTGGTGGCGACCTGCTGCTGGATCTCCCGAAACGCCTCCGGCTCCAGGATCTTGAAGGCGAGATCCTCCAATTCCCACTTGAAGCGCCCGATGCCGAGCCGGTTGGCTAGGGGGGCATAGATATCGCGGGTCTCCCGGGCGATGCGCTGCTGCTTCTCGGGCTTGAGGGCCCCGAGGGTGCGCATATTGTGCAACCGATCGGCCAGCTTGACCAGCACCACCCGAATATCGCTGGCCATGGCCAGAAACATGCGCCGCAGGTTCTCGGCCTGGGCCTCGGTCTGGTTGGTGAAATGGATGCCACCCAGCTTGGTGACCCCCTCTACGAGGGCGCGCACCTCGGCGCCGAACTGGGCTTCGATGTCCTCCGGCGTCACCTGGGTGTCTTCGACCACGTCGTGGAGGAAGCCGGCGGCGATGACCGAACTGCCGGCACCGATATCGCGCAGCAGATCGGCCACGGCGATGGGATGGACGATGTAGGGCTCACCTGTGGCCCGCATCTGCCCATCATGGAGTTGATGGGCGAAATCAAAAGCGGCCGCCAAAAGTTTGTCGTTACTGCGGCTGGCCTTGGCACCCTCGGCCTGGTCCTGGGGGCTCTGGGCCGCCCGCAACGCATCCCTTAACCAGGTCGGCAGGCTGACCCCATAGGCTTCAGAGGGATCGCAAACGGCCGTTGGTTCGGGGGCCTGGACGGGGACCGACGGATCCGTCAGGGGCAGATCGGTGGTGAGGGACTCGGGAACGGTTTTAAGCATCTCGTTCCGCGATGATTCTCCATGGTATGCAAACGCCGCCGCCTCGACCGCCATGTCTGGGGACGGCGATCAACCCGCCGACAGCCCTCCCCCCACCCATGGCGCCCAGTTCCGCGGCCCCCTGCACTCCCCAGGAAGTTCTCCGTCTCCAAGGCCTGAAGGTGCGCTACCCGGGTAGCTCCATCAATGTGCTGGACGGCCTGGACCTACGGCTGAACCAGGGGGAAACCCTCGCCCTGGTGGGCCCCTCCGGCTGCGGCAAAAGCACCGTGGCCAGGGCCATCTTGCAGCTGCTGCCCCCAGGCAGCCTCTGTGAAGGCAGCCTCGAACTGACCGGAACGGATCCCCGTCGCCTCAGCGCCAGCGCCCTGCAGCAGCTGCGGGGGCAGGCGGCGGGGCTGGTGTTTCAGGACCCGATGACCCGGCTCAATCCGCTGATGACCGTCGGCGAACACCTGAGGGACACCCTGGAGGCCCACCAGTGCCAGCACACGCTTGAACGGGCCCGGGGCCTGCTGGAGCGGGTCGGCATCGATCCCGGCCGCTATGGCAGCTATCCGCACGAGTTCAGCGGTGGCATGCGCCAACGGCTGGCCATCGCCCTGGCCCTGGCCCTGAACCCGCCCCTGGTGATCGCCGATGAACCCACCACCAGCCTGGACGTGGCCGTCACCGCCCAGGTGATGGGTGAACTGGGCGACCTCTGTGCCGAAGCGGGCAGTGCCCTATTGCTGATCAGCCACGACCTGGCCATGGCTGGCCGTTGGTGCGAGCGGATCGCCGTGCTCGATGGTGGCCGCCTGGTGGAAGAGGGTCCCAGCCACCAGATCCTGACCGCGCCGGTCTCTGATATCGGCCGCCGCCTGGTCCAGGCCGCCCGCGAGCGCGAGGGGGGTCGCCGCCAGGCCGCACCGGCCTCGCCCCTGCTGCTGGACGTCGAGGAGCTGCGCAGTTGGCATCCCCTGCCCTCCCCCCCCTGGAGCCAGCGCTGGCTGAAGGCCGTCGATGGCATCAGCTTCCAGCTGCATGAGGGCGAAACCCTGGGGGTGGTCGGAGCTTCCGGCTGCGGCAAAAGCAGCCTCTGCCGCGCCTTGATGGGCCTGGTGCCGGTGCGCGGCGGCCAGGTGCGCCTGGAGGGACAGGACCTGCGGCGGTTGCGGGGATCCGATCTGGCCCGGGCCCGCCGCGGCCTGCAGATGGTGTTCCAGGACCCCCTGGCCTGCCTCAATCCCCAGATGGCGGTGGGGGAGGCCATCGCCGATCCCCTGCTCATCCATGGCCTGGCCCGTCCCGCCGAGGCATGCCAAGAGGCCCGTCGCCAGCTGGCTGCGGTGGGCCTGAATCCCCCGGAAGACTTCGAGCGGCGCCGGCCCCGCCAGCTCTCGGGGGGCCAGCAGCAGCGGGTGGCCATTGCCCGCGCCCTGATCCTGCAACCCCGGGTGCTGCTGTGCGACGAAAGCGTCAGCATGCTCGATGCCGAAGTGCAGGCCGAAGTGCTGGAGCTATTGGGCCAGCTGCAGCGGCAACTGGGCCTGGGCCTGGTCTTCATCACCCACGACCTGAGCGTGGCCAGCGGCGTCTGCCACCGGGTGATCGTGCTGGAGGGGGGACGCATCGTGGAGGAGGGCCCAGGCGCCGACCTGCTGGCCCATCCCCAGGCCGCCATCACCCGCACCTTGGTGGAGGCCTGCCCGCGCCTGCCGGCCCTGGCCTGAACGGCAGCGGTACCACACCCTGTTGGACCCCATGGTGGCCGATGCCGAACGGGCCCAAGCAGCCATCCTAAGTTCGGGGCCCGTGGCCAAATCACTTCATGCTTTATCGCCTCTTGGCAAAGGCGCGTTACCTGACCGTCGTGCCGGTGCTGGGACTTTTGGCGGCCTGTTCATCGCTTTTCGTCATGGGCGGCCGCTTGATCCTGCACCAACTCTGGGTGGCCTTGAACATCCCCAAAGGGCAGCTCGCCGACAACCCGATTTTGCCCACCTTTGAGGTGGAGTCTCTGCAAGGAATCAACCTGATGCTGGTGGGAACAGGATGCCTGACCCTGGCCCTTGGCATGTTTTCCCTGTTCGTGCAACCGCTGAAGTTACCCCCCAGTTTCCGGGTTGGTAATTTCCACGAACTCAAGGGTCAGTTCGCCAATTACGTCATCCTGGCGATGGCCATCTCCTTTCTGGAAAACCTCACCCATCTACCGGAGATGATTGCCGATAAAAACACCAGCGGCAGCGAGCTTTTCTACAGTGGAGCTGGCATGGCCCTGGTCACCTTTGCCCTTTTGGCATTCAAATACTGGGGTGGGGAAAAAAATGAAGCAAGCGAAAACGAAGATTAATTCTAACGGGAGCGCAACTGATTCAGGAGGCGTTCGAAGACTTCGGGCAGGGGTGCTTCAAACACAAGCCGCTCCTGGCTGATGGGGTGATCCAGCCCCAACTGAACGGCATGCAGGGCCTGGCCAGCCAAGGGAATCGGCAACTTGCGACAGCGGCTGTAGGTGGCATCGCCCACAATCGGATGGCCCCAGTGGGCGCAATGCACCCGAATCTGGTGGGTCCGTCCCGTATCCAGCTTGAAGCGCAACAGCGAATAGTCCCCCAGTCGCTCAATCAGCCGCCAGTGGGTGCAGGCGGTTCGGCCACTGTCGACATCAACGACCGCATATTTCTTGCGATCCAGCGGATGGCGGCCGATCGGCCCATTGATGCTGCCCGACTCCCCCACCGGCACCCCGTGAACCACCGCCAGGTATTCACGGCTGGCGATACGCGTCTGTATCTGGCGCTGCAGCCGCACCAATGCGGCAATGGTGCAGCAGACCATTCACTAAGGTGCCGTCCTTGTTGCCGGGGGCCGGATGGACGGTGAGGCCGGCGGGCTTATTAATGACAATCAGGTGGGCGTCCTCGTAAAGCACATCAAGGGGAATCGGCTCAGCCTTGAGATAGGGCAGCGGTTCGGGGGGCGGCATCCACAACTGCACCTCATCGCCAGGCCTGAGGGGGGTTTTGGCGCGACCGGTCACGCCGTTGACCCGCACAAAACCGGCGTCGATGAACTTCTGAATCCGGGCGCGGCTCTGCTCGGGACGCTGACTGACCAGCCAGCGATCCAAACGCATCGGCAGCGGTTTGGGGTACTGGAGCGTTAAGCGTTCGCCCTCACCTTCGCCGAATGTCGCCATGCCAGAAATGCGCCCCGATTCCGGCTCCCAGTCCACACTAGGTCCCCATGCCGCATGGGCTGAGCGATGACCCCCTTCGAGACTGAACCACCCCTTGGCATCGAGCCTTCTCCGGCCCTGGCGCTGCGCCATCGGCTCACCCATGGCAAGTCCCGGTTCCAGGTGATCGTCGCCACCACCCTCGTCTGGATGATGGACACCAGCTTGGTAGGGCGACTGGAACACCATCACATGGTGGCCAACACCTTCAGCCCACTGCTCAACACCATGGAGCAGGCCAGCACGGTGCTGTTCTTAGTGGTGAGTGTGGGCCTGGCGGTGGCGCTCTATCGCTCCAAAAACAGGGCTTTGTTTCTGTGGTGCTTGATCTATCTGGTCTTTTCCCTGCTGCAAGTGGTAGCCAACGTGCTATCGATGGTGGCCACGGCAAGCTCTGCCAAAGGGGGCGGACTGACCACCCTCTGGGACGTGGCCGCCGTCTACATGGGAAGCGTCATTGTGTTCATGTTTATCTATTTTTTCCTCGATGTGACTACCCCCGGCGGGGCCTTCGTCTGGCCCAGTCGGGATGGGGAGCCAGCGCCAACTCCCCACATCATCGACTACCTATTCATTTCCCTGAACGTCAATTCCACCTATGGCCCCACCAGCGAGGCCGTCATCTCCAGAGCCACCAAACTATTCATGGCCCTCCAAGTGCTCCTGGCCATTCTGATGTTCACCGTGCTCATTGCCCGTTCAGTTAGTGCTTAATCAGCTGCTCAGGAGATCTCAACAGGGCCAATCCTTTTGGTTACCGACCGCCTGGCCTCAGGGCAACTCCAGGGAAATCGGCCCCAGCAGGGAGCGGCGAAAGTCATCCAGCAGCCGCTGGGCCATGCGCAGGGTATCGCCGCTGGTGTGGCGCAAGGCGGCGGCGCTGAGCCACTCCTCCACCTCCGGGCTCGTCGCCACGCCGTAGCGCCCCTGCAACAGCCCCGGGGCCACCCCGGCGGCAGGGTCGGGCTCCAGCTGGATCAAGAGCCGCAGCAAGGCCAGGGCCACGGCCTCCGTGTCGTAGGCGGCCTGGCCGATGTCATCGCACAGGGCCAGCCGCAGGGCGGCCTGCTGATCATCCAATCGGGGTGGCAGGACCCCGGGGGCATCGAGCAGGTCGATGTCCTGGCCCAGACGCACCCAGCGCAGGCTGCGGGTGACACCGGCCTTGCGGGCACTTTCCACCACCTTCTTACGCACCAACCGGTTGATCAGGGCGGATTTACCCACGTTGGGGAGGCCCAGCATCAGGGCCCGCACCGGCCTGGGAAGCATGCCGCGACCCAGCCGGCGGGCATTGAGGGCCTCACCGCTGCGGATCGCCGCCTGCTGCAACTGGCTAACGCCGGTGCCGCTGCGGGCATCACACCACCACGGGGTCTGGTCCCGCTCCCGGAACCAGCGATCCCAGTCCTTGCGGGCGGCCTCGCTGACCATGTCGCGGCGGTTGACCACCAACAGGTGCTGCTTGGCCTTGATCCAGCGCTGCAGCCTGGGGTGGGCGGTGGCCAGGGGGATGCGGGCATCGCGCACCTCAATCACCAGATCGACCTTCTCCAGGCTGGCGCTGAGGGCCTTTTCCGCCTTGGCGATGTGACCCGGATACCACTGGATCGCTGGCGCCCCGCCCCCGGGGGCCCCCTGGCGGGGATTGGGGCTGGCGCTGGTCGTCATCAAGGCACCACAAGAATGGGACAGGGAGCCAACTGAATCACCCGGGCGGCGGTGCTGTGCTGATCCTCCTCCAGGGTGATGCCACGGGTGCCGATGACGATCACATCGGCATTGATCTCGTCGGCCACATCCCCGATCACGAAAGCCGGTTTGCCCTGACGCTCGAAGACATCGCAGGGCAGACCGGCCTGCTCAAAGCGACTCCTGGCCTGCTCCAGCAGTTGGGTGACGGCGACGGGATCATGCATCGTTCCCTCCTCCTCCTCAACCACGGATAGCAACACCACGCGACTGCCGTGCTGACGGGCGAGTTGCAATCCCACCGCTTCCGTCTCGGTCGTCTGCGAGCTGTGGTCAATGGCCAACAGGACGGTCTCGAACATGGTGGCTGGAAGAGTCCTCAACATCTAGCGCCACCAGGCACCTTGGACCATGGCGAAGACCGCCCTGCAGAATTAACCCGCTCCGTTTTGCACCCCGATGGCTGACCTGCGCCAGGAAAGCCGTCGCATCCTGACCTTCCTGCTGGCGGGCACGATCGCCTTTGGCGTCGATCTGGGCTTCTATCACCTGGCCGTGGCCCTCCTGGGCTCTCCAGCGCTGGCCAAGGGGGTTTCCTGGGGTGTGGCGGTGGCCACCACCTTCAGCATCAATTCCCTGCTGACGTTTCGGACCGCGCCCGCCGGGAGCGGCCGACCCACCCCAATCCTCCAAGGCTTGGATTGGCGCCAGTTCCCGGGCTACACCGCCACCCAGGCCCTGGGCGGCGTGGTGAACATCGGCCTGTTTTTACTGCTGCATCCCCACCTGGCCCCCTTCCCCTCCCTGGCCCTGGCCACGGCGGCCGCCGCCGGCTGCAATTACCTGGGGGCCCGGGCGGTGCTGGGGGGCAAGTCTGGCCCGCCCCGTCCCTGAAGACCCATGTCCCTGGTGGATTCGGGGCCCATGGGCCAGGCCCGGGACGCCTGGGGGCTAATCTCGCCCCCGCCTTTCCCTATCCGTATCCATGGCGAAGCGTTCCCTGGCCAGCCTCGGCGGCGATGATCTGCGCGGCAAACGCGTCTTGGTGCGGGTGGACTTCAACGTGCCCCTGGATGACGCCGGTGCCATCACCGACGACACCCGCATCCGGGCCGCCCTGCCAACTATCGGTTACCTGAGGGACAACGGCGCCCGGGTGCTGCTGGCCGCCCATTTCGGCCGTCCCAAGGGGCAGGTGAATGAGGGGATGCGCCTGACCGCCGTGGCCGCCCGCCTGGGCGACCTGCTGGGCATCCCGGTGGCCAAGACCGACAGCTGCATCGGTGCCGACGCCGAAGCCAAGGTGGCCGCCCTGGGCGATGGCGGCGTGGTGCTGCTGGAGAACGTGCGTTTCTTTGCTGAGGAAGAAATGAACGATCCGGCTTTCGCCGAGAAGCTGGCCTCCCTGGCTGAGATCTATGTCAACGATGCCTTCGGCGCCGCCCACCGCGCCCATGCCTCCACCGAAGGGGTAACCAAGTTCCTGCGGCCCAGCGTGGCCGGCCACCTGATGGAGAAGGAACTGCAGTACCTGCAGGGGGCCATCGACGATCCCAAGCGGCCCCTGGCGGCGATCGTGGGGGGCTCCAAGGTGAGCAGCAAGATCGGCGTGCTGGAGGCGCTGATCGACAAGTGCGACAAGATCCTGATCGGCGGCGGCATGATCTTCACCTTCTACAAAGCCCGGGGATTGGCCGTCGGCAAGAGCCTGGTGGAAGAGGACAAGCTGGAACTGGCCCGCGAACTGGAGGCCAAGGCGGCCGCCAAGGGGGTGCAATTGCTACTGCCCACCGATGTGGTGCTGGCGGACAATTTCGCCCCCGATGCCAACAGCCAGATCGCCAAAATCGACGCCATCCCTGACGGCTGGATGGGCCTTGACATCGGTCCCGATTCGATCAAGGCCTTTGAGGCCGCCCTGGCCGACTGCAAAACCGTGATCTGGAACGGGCCGATGGGGGTGTTCGAATTTGCCAAATTCGCCGCCGGCACCGACGCCATCGCCCACACCCTTGCCGGCCTGACCGCCACCGGCACCACCACCATCATCGGCGGCGGCGATTCCGTGGCCGCGGTCGAAAAGGTAGGCGTGGCCAACAAGATGAGCCACATCTCCACCGGCGGCGGCGCCAGCCTGGAGCTGCTGGAAGGCAAGGTGCTGCCGGGTGTGGCGGCCCTAGACGATGCCTGATCCGGGGTAACTTCGCCTAGTTCACGGCCGAAGGCTGGAAAGACCCATGACCTATTGCATCGGCTATTGGTTGGAGCAGGGGCTGGTCATGGCGTCTGATTCCCGCACCAGTGCGGGAGTCGACTACATCTCCAGCTACAGCAAAATGCATCAGTTTCAGCCGGCTCCGGATCGGCTGTTCGTGCTGATGGCGGCGGGGAGCCTGGCCACCACCCAGGCGGTGATCAGTTGGATCCGCCGGGATCTCGATCGCCATGCGGATCTGGAGACGGGGGCCGGCAAGGATCTACGGCATTGCGACTATCTCTTTGAAGCGGCGGCATACATCGGTCGCGTCAGCCAGGCCGTCCAGAGGGAAAGCCAGGCGGCCCTGCAGCAGTCGGGATCGAGCGGCTCCGCCTCCTTCATCCTTGGTGGCCAGATCGGCAGCGAACCCCATGGCCTCTATCTGATCTATCCCCAAGGCAACGCCATCATGGCGACGCCCGAAACTCCCTTTCTACAGATCGGCGAGAGCAAATATGGCAAACCCCCGCTCGACACCATCGGCCAGACCAACCTTTCCCTGGAAGATGGGGCCCGGCTCTGCCTGATCTCCCAGATCCTCACCCAGCGCTCGAACCTCAGTGTGGGCCCGCCCTTCGAGTTGGCGCTGATTCCCGCCGGGAGTCTGACCATCGCCCATCAGCGCAAGATCGAGGCGGACGATCCCGATCTGGCCACCATGTTCGACATCTGGAGTGGGGCCCAGCGGGAGGCCCTTTACCGGCTGCCCCGGTTCTCCTGGGAAAGCGGCCCAGGGGGCTGAGCTGGAGCTCGGATCAGGACGGGGCCGACCCAGGCCAGCAGCCCATTTCACCCTGACCCAAGCGCTTCAGGCTTCCGGATCCTGCATCGACCTCTGAGCCATCAACGTCAGAAAGAACTGGAGCCGGGCTCGATTGGTGGGATTGGGGTCGAGTTGGACTCGTCCGGAAAGCAATGCTGCTTGATCAAGGCGCTCAAAGCCCTTTCTCTGGCGTTCTCGCGCCTCAGCTGCTCGGTTTCTTTCTTGATCTGCTCGATCTCGCTCTTCAGCTGTTTCATCCGCAATTCGTGCTGCATCTTGCGCTGCTCGTACTGCATCTTGCGCTGCTCGTACTGCATCACGCCCTGCTCGTAATCTGGATCCCGTCGCCAGTTGAGCATCGACAACAACTGTCGCCACCGAGGCAATGATGAGAGGGATTCCCCATTGCTGCTGGAGGGGGATGCTGCGACCGGCGAAGGTGATGTGGTCATAGGAAGAAAACAGGGCAATCAGGCCGATGACGAGGCCGCTGATGGACTGAGTCAGACCGAGGGGGTCGAGGCCGAGCCGGTCAAGGCCAAGAGGATCAACGACGGACCAGGGGCGAGGCGATGAAGGCAATTCTGGCGGATCCGGGGGCTCCTCGCTGCCGGCAGGGAGCGGGTCGTGGACTGGGGTGGTTGGGGGCACACGGCGGGGGGGGGCAGAAAGTCCTCCATCCATCTGTGCCACCCCTGTCACTAACCCTGCCCCTGGGTGCAGCGAGGAGCCGAGAGAGGAGTAGCCATTCGTCTCAATCATTCGATCTGCAAGGGTATCCAAAGGAGCTATTTACACTCTCTTCCATCGGCTTCCATCTGACGATCATTGACCCAGATCAGATAGCCGCAGAACAATGGTGTGGTCCCGATCGCCGCCGGCCTCCCCGGGTTAAACGCCATGTTCGCCGACCCTCAATATCTCGTGCTGACCATCCCAGCCCTGCTGTTCAGCCTCTGGGCCCAGTGGAAGGTACACAGCACGTTCCATCGTTTCGCCCAAGTAGGCGTGCGATCTGGATACAGCGGCGCCCAGGCCGCCCAGGCGGTCCTGCAGAGCGCGGGGGTGGAGGGTGTACGGATCGAGCGCCATGAAGGCTTCCTGAGCGACCACTACGACCCCCTCGCCAAGGCCCTGCGCCTTTCGCCCCACGTCTACGACGGCCAATCCATCTCCGCAGTCGCCGTAGCGGCCCATGAGGCCGGCCATGCCATTCAGGACCAGGTGGGCTACATGCCGCTGGTGTGGCGCTCGGCCCTGGTGCCCCTATGCAGTGCGGGCAGCATGATCTGGATCTTTCCGTTCATGGCTGGTCTGTTGCTGCGCCAGCTCTCCTTTTCACCCCTTCTGATCTGGACAGGGATTGGCCTTTTCGCAGCCGTGGTGGTGTTTCAGCTCATCACCCTGCCCACGGAATTCAATGCCTCCAACCGGGCGAAGGCGGTGCTGGCGAACACGGGAATTGTGTCCACCCAGCAGGAGGCCGATGGGGTGAAGCGGGTGCTGGATGCCGCCGCCCTCACCTATATGGCGGCCGCGGCGGCATCCTTGCTGCAGCTGATCGATCTTGTGCTGCGTCAACGCAGGTGATCCGGAGCCCGCTTCTGAGGGGCCCCGGGGAGCTGGGGCCGTCCAGGATGGTGCCAGATGTCCCGTCTGCTGCCAGTGCGTTTCTCCGAGGCCTGCGAACGCAACAAGGAGCCGATTTTGCTGGTGCTGCGCGACTGGCTGCCGCCAAGGGCGCGGGTGCTGGAGGTGGGCTCCGGCAGCGGCCAACACGCCGTCCATTGCGCCAGGCATCTGGCCGGATTGCAGTGGCAACCCAGCGACCGGGCCGAGTATCTGGGCGATCTCAGGGAACGGATCAGCCTGGAGGGCCGCAGGGACCTGGCCCCCGGAGCCCGACTGTCCGATCCGATCGAGCTGGATGTGGACCGCAACGATCAATGGCCGCAGGGGGCCTACGAGGCGGTATTCAGCGCCAACACCACCCACATCATGGCGGCGGCCTCGGTGCCCTGCCTGGTGGCCGGCGCGGCGCGGGTGATTGCGCCCAACGGCCTACTGCTGCTCTACGGCCCCTTCCTTGGCGGTGGCGTACCCACAGCACCCAGCAATGCCGCCTTTGATGCCCACCTGCGCAGCCTCGATCCGAGCATGGGGATTCGCGATGCCGGGGTGGTCACGCAACAGGCGCTGAGCTTTGGGCTTGAGGCGCTGGCGGATGGGGCGATGCCCGCCAATAACCGCATCCTGGTTTTTCGGAAGAGGGGGGCGGTCTCTTGACGCTCAAGATCAGGAGCGGATAGAAGCTCAAAATTAAAATCAGGCATCTCAGCTCCCGTCAGCTGGATCTTGTTGATGTTAGGACTTCGATTTAGCTCCATGCACCTTGGCGGACGTGGTTAAAATTTGCCACATTTAAGCCCGAGCTTGAGCAATGAAGATATAAGGGTAAGTCTGCGGTCAAGACGAATACGGCTGCAGTGGCTGCCACTGCTATTGCGACGTCAGTTATGCCAAGCTTGCTAAATTCAGAATTAGAGGCTAGTACCATCGACGAATCTGATCGCTCGTTGCATCTTGCGAGAAACTCAACCACTGCTTCTCGGCCGATTCGCCTTATGTCGTCGCGCTCCTTGCCGAGCAGATTCGAGACTTCCGTAATTATATGGGGAGTCGTAAGAAGGCCTGTGAATCGGTTAAGACTGACGAACTCTTGTAGCAGTTCGTAGTCTTCTTCTGTATAGGCCGACAACGTTCTAGCCTTCTTGATGAGCGCAGTATCTTTTCCTCCGACAAAGAGAAGAAGTAGGAGATTTGTGTCGAGCAAAAGCGCGCCGGACGATTGAATTATCACCATCGCTCTATACAGTTCTAATCTTCATTGAGTCTGGAGACCCGGAAACGGCATCTATGATCACCGTTTTATAGCGACGTGATAATTCGCGACTTGTTTTGCTTGGAAAAATCACAGATGTTGAAACTTCCTTGGTTTCGGGTAGAGAGAATCCAATGGTAACCAACCACTTCTTGGATGCATCACTGTACTCAATCTCCTCAAGGAGCAGGTCACGCAAACTAACGCCCTCGTAAAGTTCCTTGACATAGGCGATCGCGGCTGCAACCGCAGCTTTTACGGAAACTCGACCTTCCTGATTTACCATTTTCATTGCCAGCAGTTGCTACATTCTAGCAATGATCTAAGGGCGACGACCGAGAGGCCGAACGGTTGACCCTGAGTGGCAGGCAGGGGGTGTCGAAAATGAGCAAAAGCTTGGGGTGGCCTGACCTCCTCGCTCTTCAGCTGTTTCATCCGCAATTCGTGTTGCCTCTTGCGCGGTAACTGTCAGGAAAGATTACGTCCCCGCCGCCGATCAGGCGGCCTCTACCAACTTAGCTGGATTGATGCCAATTTCGGGTGGAGGAGGATTGATCCAGACCACCTCTGGCTGATGCCAACAGCGGGTGGTTCTAGTCCAGCGGAGTGGATGAAGTTGACGGGCCAGCTCGTAGACCCGGGCACGGTGTCGGCAGATCTCAACGGCTTTTCCGCTGTGGCGCTGTGATGGCGTCACGAACCGGATGCTGCTGTGGCGGTGTTGATCGTTGTACCAGCCCACAAATGCTGCCACCCAGCTGCAAGCCTCCTCCACACTTTGGAATGGCCTTCGGGGGTAGTCCGGCCGGTACTTCAGGGTGTGGAACAGCGACTCTGAGTAGGGGTTGTCGTTGCTGACCCTTGGTCTGGAGAAAGACCTGAGTACCCCCAGCTCCTCCAGCCGGCTTTCCAGAGTGGCTGCACGCATTGCGTTGCCGTTATCGGCATGGAGGATCAACGGCTGGGGCCGACCTTTGCTGATCCGCTCCCGCAGACAAGCGCGGCCGACGAGATCAGCGGCGATCTGGGCCTCTTCCCGATCGGCCACATCCCAGGCCACCACTTTGCGGCTCCAGACGTCGATCACCAGATAGAGGTACAGCCAGACACCACGGACGCTGGTGGGCAGGTATGTGATGTCCCAACTCCACACCTCATTGGGTCCCCTGGCCTCCAGTCGCGGCACCGGACGGGGTGTCTGAGGCGGACGGGCCCGGCCACGACGGTGCACTTGGCTGTGGGCATGGAGCACTCGGTAGAAGCTGCGCTCTGAGCCGATAAAAAGACCACGATCGGCCAGGATTGGCACGATCAGCCCCGGCGGCAGTGCCGCGAATTCCGGTTCGTTGCAGGTGAACAGGATTCGCTGGCGCTCCTCGTCGCTCAGACGGTGAGACACCAGGCGGTGGCTGCCTTTGCGGCGATCGCTGCCGTCCCCAACACCGGCTAACTGCCGCCGCCAGCGCTGCAGGGTGGTGAGCCCCACGTCCAGCAGAGCCGCTACTTCACGGGCCCGGGCCCCGGCAGCCACAGCGGCATCGAGGATTTCCAGGGCCTTGCGGCGATCCGCTGCGGCGGTTAATCCCCCTCGCCCTCTCCCCAGTAGGCCTGAATTTTTTTTGAGGCGTACTGCTGCGCAGAAGCGTTCCGCTACAGCAACGCCGCCGCCTCCGCTAGGGCCCCCCACTACCAGCAAAGTTGTCCGCCCTGTCCGACCGATCCACCAGGGGGCAAACCATGAGTGATGCAATCGCCTTACGACCCCGCGCTGCGGGCTGAGATCCGCCAGC
>JAPLIF010000149.1:4412-5789 GCA_026389255.1 Cyanobacteriota bacterium | reverse complement strand
CGCCGCCACCGCCACCAACCGTCCCTTGCCGACCCGGCAGGAAACCGCCGCCGGCACGCCTTCCCTGCGGCTGCGGCTCGTGGGGTTTCCCGGCAAGGTGCGGATCGATCACCCCACCAGCCTCCAGGTGCGCAGTGGCCGGCGCCAGTGGCAGTTGGCCGATGTCACCATCAGCCAGCCCCAGTTGGCTGCGGACAGCCGGTCTGCGGCGGCCGAGTTCGACCTGGCGCCGTTGTTGGCCGACCTGGATCAGGCCCGCCCCCTGCGGCTCTCCTTGCCGGGTGTGTTTCTGGAGTTGCCGGTCCCCCCTTTTGTCGTGGCGGAATGGCGCCGCTTGCCGGATTGGGGGCCAGGGGACCAGCCATGAACTGGCGGCCCCAGATGGAGCGGGCGCTTGCCCTGGCCGCCCTCGGGGCCGGATCGACCAGCCCCAATCCGATGGTGGGGGCCCTGGTGCTCGATCGGGACGGCCAATTGGTGGGGGAGGGCTACCACCGCCGCGCTGGTGAACCCCATGCCGAGGTGATGGCCCTGGTCCAGGCCGCCGGTCGGGCCCGGGGCGGCACCCTGATAGTGACCTTGGAGCCCTGTTGTCATCAGGGCCGCACGCCTCCCTGTTGCGATGCGGTCCTGGCGGCGGGAGTGGCCCGGGTGGTGGTGGCTATGGCGGATCCGGATCCCCGGGTGGCCGGTGGGGGAATAGCCCGTCTGCGGGCCGCCGGTCTGGACGTGGTGGTGGGGGTGGCGGAGCCGGAGGCCGCCCGTCTCAACCAGGCTTTCGTGCATCGGGTGCGCAGCGGTCGCCCCTGGGGCCTGCTCAAATGGGCCATGAGCCTCGACGGCCGAACGGCGTTGCCTAACGGCGAAAGCCAGTGGATCAGCGGCCCCTTGGCCCGTCAGTGGGTGCATCGGCTCAGGGGTCGTTGCGATGCGGTGATCGTCGGCGGCGGCACCCTGCGGGCCGATGATCCGCTGCTGACCAGCCGGGGCGCCCGCACTCCCGAACCCCTGCGGGTCGTGCTCAGCCGCAGTTTGGATCTGCCGGTGGCCGCCCAGATCTTTCAACGCGAAGGCGTGGCCGCCACCCTGGTGGCCCATGGTCCGCAAGCCTCCAAGGCGGCCCAGGAACGGTTGGATCGCCTGGGCATTGAACGGCTGCCACTGCCCCAATGCACCCCTTTGGGGCTGCTGGAGGGTCTTGCCGCCCGGGGGTGCAACCAGGTGCTCTGGGAGTGCGGTCCCACCCTGGCGGCGGCGGCCGTTCGGGAGGGCTGTGTGCAGCAGGTGGCAGCGGTGATTGCGCCCACCTTGCTGGGCGGGGTGCCGGCTCGCACCCCCCTGGGCCGCCTTGATCTGACGCGGATCGGCGAGGCCCCC
>JAPLIF010000149.1:0-4406 GCA_026389255.1 Cyanobacteriota bacterium | reverse complement strand
GCCAGCGAACCATAAAAAAGCAGACCGTTGTGGTCTGCCAATGTTGGGTTAGTGATGACCAGGAGCGGACTGACCTCAGTCGCGCCGGCCGCCACCACCGCCTTGCAGGGCCACGATGAAACGCAGCAGGAAGACAAACAGATTGATGTAGGTGAGATACATCCCCAGGGCACCAGAGAGATACTGGTCATCCCGGTAGGTGCGAGGCATGGTGTAGAAGTCCAAGAAAGCGGCTCCTACGAACAGAATCGTTCCGAAACCGGCAATCAAGAGTTCAAAACCACCGGTGCTGAAGATTTGCGGAGCAAAGAAACTGCCCACAAATTGCACCAGCATGGCCACGATCAGGCCGAGAATACCCAGGCCCACCGCACCGCTCAAGGCCTGGCCGACGTTGTCGCTCATGCGCCGGCCCATCACGGAAGCCGCCACGAAGGTGATGCCCGTGGCCAGGGCGGCGGTGCCCACGGCTCCGACCCCGGCGGCGACAACGGCGTAGCTGACGATGCCGCTGAGGGTGAAACCGGTGATCAGGCTGTAGGCCGCCAGCAGGGGCAAGGCGGCGCCATTGTCACCTTTGGCGGCCACACCTTGGGCGACAAAGAAAAGAATCAGGTTGGCGATGACAGCCACAAAGAACAATGGCGTGAACAGGGCCGCATTGGTCCCCATCAGGGACAGACCACCCAGGACGCCAACGGCGGTCAGCACCATGCCCCCGCCCACATAGGGCAGGGCTTTGTTGACCACATTGGGCCCAACGAGGGCACTGGACTGGGCCTCGCGGATGGCTTGTTGGAAGTTGCTGCTGGCGGGCATTGCCGCAAGTTTTCGAAGTGGTTCCATCCTGGCAGCCGCGGTGGAACAACAGCCGTTGGGGCTGTGCGGATCTCCCTATCCGTGGGGGCGCCTAGCGACCCTGCCGACCCCGGTCGACCTTGCGGGCGTAGGCCTGAACCAGGCGCTGCACCAGGGGGTGGCGGACCACGTCGGCATCACTGAAGCGACAGAGGGCCACCCCCTCGACCCCCTCCAGCACCTCGGCGGCTTCGATTAGGCCGCTGGGCTGGCCGGGAGGCAGATCGATCTGGGTGATGTCGCCCGTCACCACCATGCGTGAGTTCCCCCCGAGTCGGGTCAGGGTCATGCGCATCTGGGCGGGGGTGGTGTTCTGGGCCTCGTCCAGGATCACAAAGGAATCGGCCAGGGTGCGGCCACGCATGTAGGCGAGGGGGGCCACTTCAATGACTCCCTTTTCCTGGAGCGCGGCGGTCCGCTCGGGCCCCAGCAGGTTGTGGAGGGCATCGTAAAGCGGTCTCAGGTAGGGATCCACCTTTTGCTGCAGATCGCCGGGCAGAAAGCCCAGCCGTTCGCCCGCCTCCACGGCAGGGCGGGTGAGCACGATCCGTTCAACCCGCTGTTCCTGCAGAAAGCGGACGGCCTGAATCGTGGCCAGAAAGGTTTTACCAGTTCCGGCCGGACCGATCGCCAGGGTGAGGTCATGGCCTTCGATCGCGTCGATGAAGGCCCGCTGACGGGGGGTCCTGGCCCTGAGCGGTCTGCCCTGGCGGGTGGTGGTGAGCACCTGGCGAGCCAGGTGCCCATGGTCTTCCTGGCGACCGGTATCAAGGGCCGTAAGGGCCGTTTGCAGATCTACGGCCGCAATCGGCTCGCCGGATTCCCAGATGGGCTTGAGGCTGGAGAGCACGGCATGGGCCCGGTCCACCTGGGAATCCCGGCCCTGGATCCTCAGATCCAGGCCATAAAAAACCAGGCTGGTGCCGGTAAGGACTTCCAGCCTGCGCAGATTGGCCTCCGCTGGACCGGCTAGAGCCAGGGCTGCCTCAGGGGAAGGCAGGCTCAAGGTGGTGAGGCCGTTCAGGCTTCGACAGCCTCTTCGGCTTCCACGGTTTCGGCGGCGGCGGTGGCTTCGAGAGCAGCAGCAGCAGCGGTTTCAACAGCGGCGGCGGCTTCTTCGGCAGCTTTGGCTTCCGCTGCGGCCTTGGCATCGGCTTCAGCCTTGAGCGCGGCAGCGGCTTCGGCGGCTCGGGTCGTCGCCTGCTTGAGTTTGCCGATGACTTCGGCGGGACGGATTCTCTTCTCGACGAGTCCGCCTTTTTCGAGCAGGGCCCGGACGGAATCGGTCGGTTGGGCGCCCTGGCTCAGGCGCAGACGGATCGATTCGGTGTCGAGACGGGTCTCCTTGGTGCGGGGGTTGTAGAAGCCAAGCTCCTCCAAGGGTCTGCCGTCACGACGGGAGGTGCTGTTGGTTACCACCAGGCGGAAGCTCGCTTCCCGCTTTTTCCCGAATCGCTTCAGCCGGAGCTTGATCATTGGGCTTACCCAAGTTACGCAAAGGTCGAATCTACCCTGCGACCTGCGGGGGTTCGGGGCCCTCCTCCCTAAAGCTGGCCGAATCCCTTGCGCTTCTTGGTCGGTCGATTGGGCCGGGTCCCCGGTGCCCCGGGACTGCGGCCACCGGCCCCAGGGGCCCGGGATCGGCCCATGCCTGGCATCCCACCCATGCCTGGCATGCCGCCCATGCCAGGCATGCCGCCGCCCATGCCCGGGAAGCCGCCCATCCCCGGCATGCCGGGCATGCCACCACCCCGGGTCATCTGCTGCATGAAGCCCCGCATCTTCTGGAAGTCCGCCAGCACCTTGTCGACATCCGCCGGTTGATGGCCGCTGCCGGCGGCGATGCGCCGGCGGCGGGAGGGCTGGGAGGCGAGCAGTTCGGGCTGCTGCCGTTCGGTTTCGGTCATCGAACCGATCATCGCTTCAATCTTCTTGAGCTGTTGCTCACCCTGTTTGAGCATGCCGTCATCAATCTTGTTCATCCCGGGGATCAGCTTCATCAGACCGCCCAGGGAGCCCATGCGTTTGATCAGGCGCATCTGCTGCAGGAAGTCGGAAAAATCAAAGGAAGCCTCCTGCAGTTTCTGCTGCATGCGGGCCACGTCGGCCAGCTCGACTTCCTTCTGGGCTTTCTCGACCAGGGTCAACACATCGCCCATGCCCAGGATGCGGCTTGCCATCCGTTCGGGATGGAAGGGCTGCAGGGCTTCGACCTTTTCGCCGGTGCCGATGAATTTGATCGGGGCACCGCTCACCTTGCGGATCGAGAGAGCGGCCCCGCCACGGGAGTCGCCATCCAGTTTGGTGAGGACAGCCCCGGTGATGCCCACCTGCTCATGGAAGGTCCGGGTCAGTTCGGCCGCCTCCTGGCCGATCATCGAATCCACGACCAGCAGGACTTCGTCAGGGTGCACCGCATCGCGGATGCGAACCATCTCTTCCATCATCGAGAGGTCGATCTGGAGTCGTCCCGCCGTGTCGACGAGCACCGTGTCGAAGCCCCCCTCGCGACCCTTCTGCACCCCGGCGGCGGCAATCTGCTCGGGGCTAGCCCCGTCCCCCAGGCTGAAGACTTCCACGCCGATCTGGCTGCCCAGGGTCTGCAGTTGGTCGATGGCCGCAGGCCGGTAGACATCGGCCGCCACCATCAGGGGGCGACGGCCATTTTCCTTGAGATGGAGGCCCAGTTTGGCGGTGGCGGTGGTTTTGCCGGCCCCCTGCAGGCCCGCCATCAGCACCACGGTCGGCTGGCCCGGCTTCCCGGCCGGAGCGAGGGGGGCATTCTCACCGCCCATGGTCTCCACCAGCTGCTCATGCACCACCTGGATGAACTTCTGGTCGGGACTGATGCCTCGCACCACCTCGGCGCCGATGGCCTTGCGGCGCACGTCGTCGACGAAATCCTTGACCACCGGCAGGCTCACATCCGCCTCCAGCAGGGCTCTGCGCACCTCCTTTAGGGCTCCGTCCACATTGGATTCGGAGATGCTGGCCTGGCCCTTGAGGTTCTTGACCGCGGCTTCGAAACGCTGGGAAAGTTCGTCGAACATCGGGGGGTGGAATCAGGGGGCCGGTTGGGTGGCGACAAGCCGCCAGGTCTGGCCGTCACGGCCAAACACATAAACATTGCGCAGTGAGCTGGGTGCCGTACGGGTCAGCACTTTGCCGTCAGCGCTAAGACGACGATCGCTGTAGCTCATTTCCGCCAGCAGGGCGATGCGCCTCGGGGACTGATTCTGGATGCGCACGCTCTTCACGTCCACATCGATCCCTTGGCGTTCGCCCCGTTCGGCATCGCGCTTTTGTTCGCTGGCGAGGCGGGCGATCGGCTCAGGCCGGGCAAGGCTCTCCAGATTCGCTGGCATGGCTTCGCCGCCCAGCACCGAGCGTTTCGCAGCTAACCATTGGACCAACAGGGTGCGCAGCTCCGCAGCGCTGGGTTGGTCCGTGTTGAGGGGGGAGGGCTTGGGGCTGGTGGGGCTGGGGGGTGGGGCGCTGGCGGCCGCGGTCGCCCCGGGGGGGACCACAGCGGGGGGGGAGGGCTGAAC
>JAPLIF010000125.1 GCA_026389255.1 Cyanobacteriota bacterium | reverse complement strand
GACACCACCCGCTTTTCCCATGCGTTGCAATGGGATCCTGCTCTCTCGCCGCCGGAGCTGCTGTGGGTGGTGCTGAGGCCCTTGATCCTGGTGCTGCCCTATCGCATGGCCGGGTTGCATGGCTTGATCGCCACGGGATTCGCCCTGGCCGTTGTGCTTTTAGCCCGGGCATGGCGGGCGCCGGCCTGGGCCGGTTGGTGGGCCCTGTTGATCTGTTGCAGCCCCCTGCTGCGGGGGTTTCTGCAGAACGCCCACAGTCGCCAGGCGCTGGCCACCCTGCTGCTGTTGCCCCTGTTTTTGCAGAGCGCCCGTCTAAGCCAGCCCCCCAGGAGCTTGTTGGGGGCTGGGGGGCTGATTTCGGCCCTCAGTCACAACACGTTTGTCTGGAACCTGCCGATCAGCCTCTCCCCCTGGCTGGTGCGACTGCCGGAGCTGGCGGCGCGCCGCCGGCACCAGCCCAGCCGCGGCCCCTTGGGCTGGCGCCGCTGGCTGCCGTGGCTCCTGCCCGCTGGGGTTCTGCTGGTGTTGTTGGCGCTGGTGGCGCCCGCCGCCCTGCAGCGTTTCCACGATTACAGCAACGACGACTATTACAACCTTTATCCGCTCCGCCCCGTGGTGGGGCGCCTGCAGCGGGCCATGGCCCTGGGCCTGGTGGTGGCGTGTGTGCAGCGGCGACTGGATCCCAGGATGTTGTTGCGTTGTCCCCTGACCCAGCTGCTGCTGGCTTTTGGATTGTTGTATCTAGGAATCCAGGCCTCGATTGAGCAGCACTGGTTGGCCCAGATCACCAGCCGTCTTGCTGATGGTGTCGCTTTCTTCTTGCTGATTCTCTACCTGGCATGGCTGCACCGTTACCGGGCCCACTGGTGTTTGATCTTTCCGCTCTTGGTCACCCTGCAGCATTGGCTGGATGGGCGCATCCTGCGTTCAGCGCTCTATGCCTGCGGCCAGAACGATGAATTTCTCTGTGTGCCGGACCGCTGGCCCTGGCAGGTGCGCTACTGAGGTGCGCCGCCTCCCTTGCCCCTCAGCAATCCAGCTGGGCTGTGAGGTTTTGCATGCGTCGTACCCGCAGCCAGCGGTGCAGAAACTCCAGGGGTTTGCGGCGGTAGAGGGGATTGCTGCGCCATAGGGGCCCCAAGGGCAGCCAGACCACCGCGGCATCGGTCAGGGCCCGCACGCCGTAGAGGGCTGAGGTGAGTCCTGTGACGACCACGGGGCGGTCGGGGTTGGCTTGCCGCAGCCGTTCCACCAGCACCTCAAGGGGCACCGGCGCCCGCACCGGGCCCGCCAGCCACGGGGCCTCCAGGGGGCCGAAGCTGCCTGAGGGCGGCGCCTTGGGATGGTCCAGCAACACCAATTTGTCCCTGTCGGCGTCGAATCCATGGCGCTGCTCCAGTCGCTGGCGCCACTGGTCCAAGACCGTTGCGGGGATCCGCTGGCGGGGGAACTGGTGGGCCAGGTTCGGCACCGAGCACAGCCAGATCGGCCGACCTGGGTCGCTTGCTTCCTGGCAGAGGCGGACCCAGCCGGCGGCCGTTGGGGCTTCCGAGGCCAGCAAGGTGCCAAACAATTCCCGCCGTTGGCTCAGCGGGGGCGGCGCCGGGTTGATCGGGGGGCGATGCCAGCGGGGCTGGCGGCCGCTGAGCACATAGCGAACCCTGGAGCTGCCATCGCGGATCGGCAGGCCTAGGAGGCTAGGGGCTATGGCCCTCAGTTCCCGGGGGCAGCGGTAGTACAGCCCTAGGCCATCGCCGCAGACCACCACTTCCGGGATGGCCAGGCGCTGCACCAGCCGGCGCTGGTCCTTCAGCCATTGGTTGTTGAGACAGGCCAGATCCCACTCTCCTGGCCGTAAGGCCTCGGCAGCAGCGACCTGATGGAGGCCCGCG
>JAPLIF010000171.1 GCA_026389255.1 Cyanobacteriota bacterium | reverse complement strand
CGCCTCGATGCGATTGCGGCCACTGGCGGGCATCCAATTCACCTGATCAATCGCCGCCAGGGCCTGCTCGCGAAACGCCGCTACTGAAGCGAACCACTGCTCGGTGGCACGGAAAATCGTCGGTTTACGGGTGCGCCAGTCGTAGGGATAACGGTGCTCGTAGCGCTGTTCGGCCAACAGCACCCCCGCATCCCGCAGGGCCGTGATGATGGCGCCATTGGCATCCTTGAGCACATTCAAGCCGGCGAAAGGCCCCGCCTCCGCCGTCAGGATGCCGTCCTCATCCACCGGACACAGCACCGGCAGACCGTGCTGGCGCCCGGTATTGAAATCATCGACGCCATGGCCGGGGGCGGTGTGCACCAGGCCGGTGCCCGACTCCACCGTGATGTAATCGCCCCCCACCAGCACCGGCGAGGTGCGATCGAGCAGGGGATGGCGGTATTCGATGCCGGCCAGTTCGCTGCCCTTGAGGGTCACCAGGGGCTCGAGATCCAATCCGGCGGTTTCGCGCAGGCGCTCCACCAGGTCCAGGGCCACCAGCAGATAGCGGGGTGCCTCCGGGGCCGCCCCCCGGTCGCGGCAGAAGGCGTAGTCCAGGTTGCCGTTCACCGACACCGCCAGGTTGGCGGGCAGGGTCCACGGGGTCGTGGTCCAGATGGCCACGAACACCTGCTCGCGGTGGCCCGCCGCCGTCACCCCCTCAATGCCGGCCATGCGCAACGGCGCCACCAGGGCACCCGGCAGGGACACCACCGGGAAAGCCACATAGACACTCTCGGAGGTATGGCCATCGGGATACTCCAGCTCGGCCTCCGCCAGGGCCGTGCGGGAACTGGGACTCCAGTGCACCGGCTTGAGGCCCCGGTAGATGTGGCCCGCCTTGGCCATCCGGCCAAACACGCCGATCTGGGCCGCCTCGTAGGCCGGATCCAGGGTCAGATAGGGCTGGTCCCACTCGGCCCAGATGCCCCAGCGCTGGAAGCCCCGCTTCTGTTGGTCCACCTGCTCAAGCGCCCAGTCGCGGGCGCGGCGGCGCAACTCCAGGGGGGTGAGGGATCGCCGCTCGTCAGCGGCCATGGCCTGCAGAACCTTGAGTTCGATCGGCAGGCCGTGGCAATCCCATCCAGGCCGGAAGCGGGCTTTCTTGCCCTTGAGCAGGGCATGTTTATTGATGATGTCCTTGAGAATCTTGTTAAGGGCGTGGCCCACATGCAGGGCCCCATTCGCATAGGGGGGGCCATCGTGCAGGGTGAAAGCTGGGCCGGGATTGGTGCGGCTGAGCCGTTCGTAGAGGTTCTGGCCCTCGGCGTTTTTCAGCGCCCACAGGGCCTGGAGTTCGGGTTCTCGCTGCCTGGCATTGGCCCGCATCGCGAAAGGCGTTTGCAGCAGGTTCAGCGTGTCCTTGTAGGAAGCTTGGCTGGCGGTCACGGTCGCCTTGGAGCGGGAGGTTGGATTATCCCGCCCCGTCGCCTCCGGGCCCACCAGGACTAGGGGAAACCTCAACCACCCCAGCCGAAACCGCCATGGCCGCAGCCTCCAGGGGCAGGGGCGCCGCCGCCGGCTCCAGGGCCGGCCGCACCCAGCGTTTACCCGTGGTGCGACGGGCCCCAGGGCGGTGCTGGACCAACCACCCCCCTAGCCCCCCCGCGGCTGCCCCGGTTTGGCCCACCAGGCCCAGCCCCGCCTGGCCCAGCTGGGCCAGGGCCGTGGACCAGCGTTCGAGGGAGCCAAGCCGCTGCTGTTCTTCAGGGCTGAGCTGGCGCCAGCGGGCCTGGCCCACTTCGATGGCCAGGCGGCCGATCAGCAGGCCACCACAAACCACTACCACCATCGGCGAACCGGTGAGCCGGTCCGAAGAGGTCACCAGGGACAGGCCCAACAGCAACACCAGGGCACCCCAGGCGGCATCCCTAGGACGGCTGAGCTCGGGGGCCAGCAGGGGCAGCAACAGCATCGCCAGACCGAGCACCAGGGCCAGATCCCCCCCAACGTTGGCCAGCATGGCGGGCAAGCGGTTGCTGCCATTCTTGCTCGCCCAGGCGGCCATGGGGCGGCCGCCACTGCTTAGAGTCACCATCGAGCCCACCTGGCGGAATTGGTAGACGCGCTGGATTTAGGTTCCAGTGACTCAGGTCGTGGGGGTTCAAGTCCCCCGGTGGGCATCCGAATCAACCCAAGGGCACACGCCCTGACCCTTTCTTTTCGTAACCTGGAAAACCCTTCGGCGATCCGACTGCGACTTAGGAGATGTCCCAGGCCACGGTGCAATCGCCCCATATCCCTCTCTCCACGGTGGTTCCGACCACCCTGCGCAGTGTTCCCAAGGAGTTTGTGGGGCCGCCCGCAGCCCTCAACCCCACCGTGGGGCTGTTTTTAGGCGGTTACGCCCTGGCGGCCCTGACCATCTGGGGTTGGTTCGTGGGCGGCTGGTCCCTGCCGGTGCTGCTTGGCCTGGGCTTTTTGGCCCTGCACCTGGAAGGCACGGTGATTCACGATGCCTGCCACAACGCCGCCCATCCCCACCGCTTCTGGAACGCGGTGATGGGCCATGGGGCAGCCCTGCTGTTGGGTTTCAGTTTTCCGGTGTTCACGCGGGTCCACCTGCAACACCATGCCCACGTCAATGATCCCAAGCATGATCCCGATCACATCGTTTCCACCTTCGGCCCCCTCTGGCTGATCGCCCCCCGCTTCTTTTATCACGAGGTTTTCTTCTTTCGCCGACGCCTATGGCGCCGCTACGAACTCCTGGAATGGGGTCTGGCCAGGGCTATTTTTTTTAGCATCGTCCTGGCGGCGATGCGGTTCCATTTCCTCCCCTTTGTCTTCAATTGTTGGTTCGCCCCGGCCTTAATGGTGGGTGTGACCCTGGGTCTTTTCTTTGATTACCTTCCCCATCGCCCCTTCCAATCCCGCAACCGTTGGCATAACGCCCGCGTCTATCCCAGTCGGATGATGAACTGGTTGATCATGGGGCAGAACTATCACCTGGTTCACCATCTCTGGCCTTCCATTCCCTGGTTCCAATACCGCCCCGCCTATCACGCCACCAAATCCCTGCTGGATGCCAAGGGATCTCCCCAACGGCTGGGGATGTTTGAAACCCGCAGTGATGCCCTCAACTTTCTCTATGACATCTTCTTTGGTGTTCGCAGTCATAAAAAACGCCGCAGTCGCCTGCGGCCCCTAGCGGCCCTCATGCCCACCCGCCATGCCAGGCGCAGGGTGCTCGAACTCCTGCATCGCACCGCCGTGTCGCCTCGGCCCTAGGCCCATTTAGGGCGAGGATCAGGAAAAGAATTGCCGTGCAAGCCTCGCCTTGGGTCATTCCCGGCGGCTTGTCTCATTCGGTCAGGATCCGGGGGACACGAAAGAAATCGCCTTCCCGCTGGGGTGCCAGGTTGAGCAGATCCTCCCGAACCTGCGTTGGATCCACCCCATCGGCCCGGGTCACATTGACCACCTCGACGGCCCGGGTGGTGGGCAGCACCCCCTCGGTATCGATGCTTTCCAGGTGGCTGACGTAATCAAAAATGCGCTCGATCTGGTGCGCATAGGTGGTGATCTTGGCTTCCTCCAGGTCGAGGCGGGCCAGCTTGGCCACCTTGCGCACATCGTCTGGCGTGATCAGGCCCATGGTTACGGGGAGATGGGGAAAAAAACTTAGTCGCCTGGCGGCGATCCGGGCAGGGTCCCCGACGGCTCGGCTAGGAAGGTTCTCAGGTCCTTCGCCAGGGCGGTGGCGGCCAGCTCTAGGAACGTGGCGCCATGGTCCGCCTGGGCCAGGAACGGATCGGAGCCCATGCGCCCATCCGGATGGCGCTGGCGGAAGACCTCTTGCG
>JAPLIF010000295.1 GCA_026389255.1 Cyanobacteriota bacterium | reverse complement strand
GCTGAGGCCCGTTTTAAGGAGATCAGCGAGGCCTATGAGGTGCTCTCGGATCCGGAGAAGCGGCGCAAGTACGAACAATTTGGCCAGTACTGGAGCCAGATGGGCGGCGGTTCCGGTCGCGGCCCCGCCGGTGTGGACGTCGATTTTGGCCGCTATGGCAACTTCGACGACTTCATCAACGACCTGCTCGGCCGCTTCGGCGGTCCCGGCGGGTCGGCGGGTGGGGGAGGCTTCTCTGGGGCGGGAGCTGGCTTTCCCGGGGGGTTCGGTTCCGGCTTCCCCAGTGGCGGCTTCCCAGGGGGGGGGCGAGGGGCCCCTGTCAACCTGGATGCGGAAGCGACCCTGCAGATCAGCTACGCCGATGCTTTCCGGGGTTGCGAGCGCAGCCTGGCGGTCAATGAGGAAAAGGTGCAGGTGCGCATCCCTCCCGGGGTCAAGCCCGGCAGTCGCCTGCGCCTTAAGGGCAAGGGCAACCTGCAACCCGGCACCGGCCGCCGCGGTGATCTCTACCTCAATCTCAAACTGGCCAGCCATCCGGTCTGGCGCCTCGATGGCGACCAGCTGCGGGCCGAGCTGCCCCTCAGCCTCGATGAACTGGCCCTCGGCGGCGAAGTCACCGTGGCGACCCCCGACGGCGAGGCCAGTGTGCAGGTCCCGCCTGGCATGACCCTGGGCCGCAGCCTGCGGCTCAAGGGCAAGGGGTGGCCCCTTAAGGATGGCCGCGGCGATCTGCTGCTCACTCCGGTGCTGAAGCTGCCCCCGAACCTCAGCGAGCGGGAACGGGAATTGCTGGAGCTGTTGCGCCAGGCCCGCAGCGCCGATCCCCGCCAGGAGTGGATTAGCGCCGCCCGTCTCTGACCCGCTAAACAACCAGGCTGGACGCCTCGGTCCTTGCACCAGCAGCTCTTCCGGCTGGTTGCTTGAGGAACCCGACCGATAAGATCCGCCCAGACGGTCCCTTCAGATGGAGCTCACCTATCGTCCGCGTCGTTTGCGGACCACCCCTGCCCTGCGCTCCTTGGTGCGGGAGCACCACCTCAGGGCCACCGATTTCATCTATCCCCTCTTCGTCCATGATGGCGCCAGCAACGAGCCCATCGGCGCCATGCCCGGGGCCCAGCGCTGGAGCCTGGAGGTGTTGGTGGATGAGGTGGGACGCGCTTGGGATCTGGGCATCCGCTGCGTCGTGCTCTTCCCCAAGGTGGCCGATGGTCTCAAAACGGAAGATGGGGCGGAGTGCTACAACGACCATGGCCTCATTCCCAGGGCCATTCGCCGCCTTAAGCAGGCCCATCCAGCCATGGCGATCATGACCGATGTGGCCCTGGATCCCTATTCCTGCGACGGCCATGATGGCATCGTCGATGGCAACGGGGTGGTGCTCAATGACGAAACGGTGGCCATGCTCTGCCGGCAGGCCGTGGCCCAGGCCCGCGCCGGTGCCGATCTGATTGGTCCTAGCGACATGATGGATGGCCGCGTTGGAGCCATCCGTGAGGCCCTCGATGAAGAGGGCTTCGAAAATGTAGGCATCATCAGTTATACCGCCAAATACGCTTCGGCCTATTACGGCCCCTTCCGGGAGGCCCTTGATTCGGCCCCAAGGCCCTCCAGTGGCAAGCCCATTCCCAAGACTAAGTCGACCTATCAGATGGATCCGGCCAACGGCCGGGAAGCCATTACCGAAGCCCTGCTCGATGAACAGGAGGGTGCCGACATTTTGATGGTCAAGCCGGGCCTGGCCTACCTCGACATCGTTCACCGTCTGCGTTCGGAAACCGAACTGCCGATTGCCGCCTACAACGTCAGCGGTGAATACGCGATGGTGAAGGCAGCAGCCGAACGGGGCTGGATCGATGAGCGGGCCATCACCCTGGAAACCCTGCTCTGTTTCAAGCGGGCCGGGGCCGACCTGATCCTTACCTATCACGCCTGTGACGCGGCCACCTGGCTGCGGCAGGGCTGAGCTGACGCCGCAACACCCGCCGGCCCATTGCAGGAGAATGGTTAAAGAGATCCTTTCCGCCATGGCTCCGGCTGCCGTCCATCGCCTAGGCCATGTGGCCCTCCGGGTTACCGACATGGAGCGGGCCAAGGCCTTTTACATCGCCCTGGGGCTCCAGCTCACCTGGGATGCGGACGACTGGGCCTATCTGCAGTCGCCCATTACCGGGGACGGGGTGGCCCTGCTCAGCCCGAATTACACGGCGGCTGGCCCCCACTTCGCGTTTCATTTCGAGAGCCGCCAGGCGGTGGATGCGGTGCATGCCCAGTTGGTGGCCAGCGGCCAAGCCGTGGGTCCGGTGCATGACCACCGTGACGGCACCGCCTCCTTCTATCTCAAGGATCCGGAGGGCAACTGGCTGGAGATCCTCTACGAACCGCCGGCCGGCATCCCTTCCAACCAGGGCGGTGCGGCGATTCGTTCCCTCACCCCCTCGGCACGTGAGTAGGGGTGGGCTCACCCTGGAATCGCCAGGGGATGGGCGTGCAGCGATCGCCGGCGATGGGCGTGCGGCGATCGCTGCCGAAGCCCTCACCCTGCTGGAGTGGCCCCGCCTGGCGGAGCATGTCGCCAGCTTCGCGAGCACCGCCGACGGGAAACGGCATTGCGCCGCCCTGCCGCTGCCGGCCAGCTGCGCTGCCAGCCGGGCCCTGCTGGCGGAAACCACCGAGATCCTCGGCCTCGACGGGATCCAGGAGGGGGGGCTGAGCTTCCGCGGTGTGGCCAGCATCACTGCCACCGTGCGGCGCTGCGCCAAGGGCGGCACCGCCGGCGGCGAGGCCCTGCAGGCCGTGGCCACCACCTTGGCGGCGGCGCGGCGGCTGCGGCGCCAGATCGAGGATGACAGCCTGCGACCGGTGTGTTCGGCCCTGGTGGCCGACCTGCGCACCCTGCCGGAGCTGGAACAGCGGCTCCATTTCGCCCTTGAAGAGGGAGGTCGGGTGGCGGATCGGGCCAGCGCCGAACTGGAGGGCCTACGGCGCCAGTTGCAGGGGGTGCGGGCCGAACGCCGCCAGCGCCTGCAGGAGCTGATCCGTCGCTGGGGCAACCTGCTGCAGGACACGGTGGTGGCCGAGCGCAACGGCAGGCCCGTGCTGGCGGTGAAGGCCGGGGCGGCCTCCCAGGTGGGCGGCATTGTGCACGACAGCTCGGCGTCCGGCAGCACCGTGTTTGTCGAGCCCCAGGCAGTGATTTCCCTGGGCAATCGCCTCCGCGAGCTGGAGGGGCGGGAGCGGGAGCTGGAGGAGGCGATCCTCGCCGCGCTCAGTGGCCAAGTGGGGGAAGAGCAGGAGGCGTTGGAGCATCTGCAGACCGTGCTGGTGCATCTGGATGCGGCTCTGGCCCGGGCTCGTTATGGGGCCTGGTTGGGGGCGGTGCGTCCGGAGCTGGTTGCCGATCCGGAGGCCCCCTTTGAGTTGCGCGATCTGCGCCATCCCCTGCTGCTCTGGCAGGCGCGGCGGCTGGGGGGGCAGCCGGTGGTGCCGGTGACGCTGCGGGTGGGGCCCCAGCTGCGGGTGGTAGCCATTACCGGCCCCAACACCGGCGGCAAGACGGTGACCCTCAAAAGCCTGGGCCTGGCGGCGTTGATGGCCCGGGCGGGCCTGTTTCTGCCCTGCAACGGCACCCCCCGGCTCCCCTGGTGCGGCCAGGTGTTGGCCGACATCGGTGACGAGCAATCCCTGCAGCAGAACCTCTCGACCTTCAGTGGCCACATCCGGCGCATCGCGCGCATTTTGGAGGCCCTGCCCCGGGAATCCCGCCCCGCTCGCCAAGGGGCCGACCTGGTACTGCTCGATGAGGTGGGGGCCGGAACCGACCCCCAGGAGGGTTCGGCCCTGGCGGCAGCCTTGTTGCGCCACTTGGCTGATCGGGCCCGGCTGACTGTCGCCACCACCCATTTCGGCGAACTAAAGGCCCTCAAGTACGCCGATGCCCGCTTTGAAAATGCCTCAGTAGCTTTCGACAGCGATTCTCTTTCCCCCACTTATCACCTGCAATGGGGGATCCCAGGCCGCAGCAATGCCCTTGCCATTGCGACGCGGCTGGGGCTGGAGCCCCTAGTGGTGGATGCCGCCGCCCGCCAGCTGGAGCCCGGCGGCGAAGGGGATGTCAATCGCGTCATCGAGGGGCTGGAGCAGCAGCGCCGCCAGCAGCAGGAGGCGGCGGAGGCGGCGGCGTCCCTGTTGGCCCGCACGGAGCTGCTGCATGAGGAGTTGCTGCAACGTTGGAGCGAACAGCGTCACCAGGGTGCTGCCTTGCAGGAGCAGCGGCGTCAGGCCTTGGAGACCTCCATCCGCCAGGGCCAGGGGGAGGTGCGTGGACTGATCCGCCGCCTGCGGCAGGTGGGGCACAGCATGGGAGCGGCCGGGGCCCACCAGGGACGGGTGGCCGGCGAAACGGCTCGCCAGGCGGGGCAGCGCCTGCGCCAGTTGGAGGCGGAACACAGTCCCCCGATCGAACGGCGGCAGCATGGCGGCTGGCGGCCCCAGGTGGGGGAGCGGGTGCGGCTGCTGGCCCTGGGCAAGGCGGCCGAAGTGCTGACCCTCTCCGAGGACGGCCAGGAACTCACGGTGCGCTGCGGTGTTCTGCGCAGCACCGTGCCCCTGGAGGCGATTGAGGGTCTCAATGGCGAAAAGCCGGTCCCACCGGAGCCGCCCCAGGTGCGGGTGCGGGGCGGCAGGGCCATGGCGGGTCAGGGCGCCCAGGTGCGCACGGCCCGCAATACGGTGGATGTGCGCGGTTTAAGGGTGCATGAAGCCGAAGCGGCCGTGGAAGAAATTCTCAGGAATGCTTGCGGTCCGGTATGGGTCATCCATGGCATCGGCACCGGTAAACTCAAGCGGGGCCTAAGGGAATGGCTGGAAGGGGTTCCCTACGTCGAGCGGGTCACTGAGGCGGAGCAGGGAGATGGTGGGACCGGTTGCAGTGTGGTATGGGTTAAATAAGAATAAAATTAATTGAAACCACAAAATCAACAAATTTATTTATAATGCAAAAAATATTAGGAAAAACTATATCTAAAATTTTCAGCTAAATGCTATTTATTCAATAGATTTAAGAATTAGTTCGAGAAGTAAAATTTAATTTGAAAATTTTTTTAAAACCTAGACACTCAACTTACAGCTTGGGCGTCAATGCCGCCTCCACCACCGTTGGCGGTTGCTTTGAAGTGGATTTCACGAATCTCAGGCTTGGTCCAGACATTTCGCTTCTGGAGCTTAGGGGGAACCAATT
>JAPLIF010000071.1 GCA_026389255.1 Cyanobacteriota bacterium | reverse complement strand
GTGCCCGCCACCTTGAAATCCATGTCGCCGAGGAAATCCTCGATGCCCTGGATGTCGGTGAGGATGCGCACCTCCTTGCCCTCTTTGATGAGGCCCATGGCGGCGCCGCTGACGGGGGCCTTGAGGGGCACCCCCGCATCCATCAGGGCCAGGGTGCTGCCGCACACCGAACCCATGGAGGTGGAGCCATTGGAGCTGAGCACCTCACTCACCACCCGCAGCACGTAGGGGAAGCTTTCCTTGGGGGGCAGCACGGGGATCAGGGCCCGCTCCGCCAGGGCGCCATGGCCGATCTCGCGGCGACCGGGGGAGCGCATCGGCCGGGTTTCGCCCACCGAATAGGGGGGGAAGTTGTAGTGGTGCAGGTAGGTCTTTTCGTTGGCGGGATTCAGGTCATCCATCTCCTGGGCATCGCTGGGGGTGCCGAGGGTGGCGGTGGAAAGCACCTGGGTCAGACCCCGCTGGAACAGGCCCGAGCCATGGACCCGGCGGGGCAACACACCAACGGCCGAACTGATCGGACGCACCTCATCAAGGTTGCGGCCATCGACCCGCTTGCCGTCCTTGACGATCTGCTGCCGCATCAGCTTCTTGGTAAGGCCCTTGAAGCTGGTGGGCAGGGCCTTGCCACTGCCGCTGACCAAGACTTTGACCGGATCGGTGTCCTTGAGACCGGCGATTTTCTCGGCCACTTCGGCCCTGATGGCATCCAACTTGCTATCCCGTTCGGGCTTGGTCTGGCTGAACTGCTTGAGCACGGCGCCGATGGCCTTGCTGCATTCCTTTTCCAGGAAGGTCGGCAGGGTGGCGTCTTCTTCCTTGGCCTCGGGCATGACCTGCTCGATGCCCAGTTCCTTGAGCAGGGCCTGCTGGGCCTTGATCAATTCACCGACCGCCTCGTAGCCGAAGTCGATGGCCTCAATCACATCCTGTTCGGGAAGTTGGCTGGCGCCGGCTTCCACCATGACCACACCGTCCGGCGTGCCGGCTACCACCAGGTCGAGGTCACTGCGCTCGATCTCGCGGTAGCTGGGGTTGAGCACGAAGTCATCGCCGAGCAGGGCGACGCGCACGGCCGCCATCGGACCGGCAAAGGGGATGCGGGCCAGCAGGGTGGCCAGGGATGCGCCGGTCACCGCCAGCACGTCGGGCGGTACCCGCTCGTCGAGGGAAAGGCAGGTGGCAACGATTTGCAGGTCGTCGCGCATCCAACCCGGAAACAGGGGCCGCATCGGCCGATCGATCAGCCGGGCGATCAGGGTGGCCCGCTCGGGGGGGCGGTATTCGCGGCGCATAAAACTGCCGGGGATGCGACCGGCGGCATAGAGCCTTTCCTCGTAGTCGCAGGTCAGGGGCAGGAAATCAATGCCTTCACGGGGCTTAGAGCGGGTCGCCGTCACCAGGATTGACGTATCTCCGCATTCGACCAAGACCGAACCCCCGGCCTGGGGGGCGTAACGACCGGTGGTCAGCCGGATCTCCCGACCATCGAAGGAGATCGACTGAGTTTGTCCTTGCACTTGACGTTATGTTTCTTTGTTGTCGCCAGGGATTCTCGCATCTGACCCCCCCGATGGGTCTTCCCTTGGGACGGATTGCCGCCGCCGGCCGTTTCCACACCATTCCATCGCTCGGCAAGGGCTGTCGTTTCACCCAACAGTCCATCAAAAAGGCGCCCATGGGGCGCCTTGACAAACGGGATAGCAGAGGCGAAACGCCTTCTTACCAACTGGACTTGACCACACCGGGCAATTCGCCTTTGTGGGCCCGTTCGCGCAACTGGTTGCGGCAAAGGCCGAAATCGCGATAAACACCGCGGGGCTTGCCGGTGGCCCAGCAACGGTTGCGGCGGCGGCTAGGGGCGCTATTGCGGGGCAGGCCCTGCAGCTTGCGGTGAATTTCCAGCCGTTCCATCGGATCAGCGGCGGCGGCCATGGCTTCCTTGAAGGCAGCGCGCTTGGCAGCGAAGCGTTGGACCATTTTGCTGCGCTTGACGTCGCGCGCGATCATTGATTTTTTTGCCATTCGGCAGGCCGGGGGTTGGGCAGCGTTTGGCCACCTTACCCCCTGGCTGGCTGGGGCCCAGAGCGGCCAGGGGGCTGGGGCGTTTCAGTGGCCCAGCCATTGCTGAATGGCCGGCAGCTGGCTGGTGTCCTTGACGATCAGCAACAGGCTGAGACCCACCAGAAAGACGAACCCGGATTGCATGAAGGCCATCTGGAACCGCTCGGGCAGGGGCCGGCCCCGCAGTCCCTCAATCAGCAGCAGGGCGAACTGGCCACCATCCAGCAGGGGCAGGGGCAGGGAATTAAGCACCGCCAGGTTGATGGAGATCAGGGCGGTGTAGAGGAACAGGCTGCTGCCCCCCTGGCGGGCCAGGGTGGCGCCCATTTCGACAATCTTGACCGGACCCGACACCTGGCTGGCGGTTTCGCCGAAATGGGTGATCAGGCTGCCGAAGCCCGCAAAGGTGCGGCTGGTGAGGGCCAGCAGATCGTGGTTGGCCTGTCGGAAGGGTTCCAGGGGGGTGCGGGGGGCCCGGAAGGTTTCGCTGCCGTTGGGCTGCAGTTGGGCACCGATATGGCCGATGCCCCCCTGCTCGCTTGGCGTCAGGGACAGTTGCAGGGGCCGACCGGCCCGGTCCGCTTCCAGCAGCAGGGTGTGGCCGGCGGAGCCGCGGATCCGCTCCACCAGGTCGGCGACGGCCTGCTGGCCGCCGCGCAGGGGCACGGAATCGATGCTGACAATGCGATCGCCCGCCCGCAGGCCCGTGCTGGCGGCGGGTTGGCCCGCGACCACCCCGCTGACCAGCACCCCCGGCGTGGCCGACAGGCCCGCCGGAATTCCCACCACCAGCCCCTGGCCCAGCAGCACGGCATAGGCCAACAGCAGGTTGGCGATGACGCCGGCGGCAATCACCAGGGCCCGTTGGGGCAGGGGGCGGTTGCGCAGCAGGTCGGGGTCATCGGCGGGGTAAGGACTGTCTTCGTCTTCGTCGGGAAAGGACACGAAGCCCCCCAGGGGAATGGCCCGCAGGGCAAACAACACGCCGTTGATGCGTTTCTGCAGCAGCACGGGCCCGAAGCCCACGGAAAAGCCACTGACCCGGATGCCCTGCCAGGTGGCCGCCAAAAAATGGCCCGCCTCATGCACGACGATCAGCCCGGCCAGAATCGCCAGCGCGGTGAGAACACCCATTCGGCTCATCAATAGTGATCTCATTCTGGGGGATGCGGCGCCCCCTAACCGAACCGTGGGGCCGGCCCATCAGCCAGGGCTGCTGAGCCGATCCACCCCGCCCATGTAGGGCACCAGGGCGGCGGGCAGGCTGACGCTGCCGTCGCCCTGTTGACCCGCTTCCAGCAGGGCCGCCATGGTGCGGCCGATGGCCAGGCCACTGCCATTGAGGGTGTGCAGCAGCTGGGTTTTCTTGCCGTCTTTGCAGCGGATCGCCGAGCGGCGCGCCT
>JAPLIF010000346.1 GCA_026389255.1 Cyanobacteriota bacterium | reverse complement strand
CTCCGGCTCGCCCACCCAACGGCAACTGCAGCGCAGAAAATCCTGCTGATTGACACTCTGGTTGGCGCCGCAGCCCTTGAGCCTCTGGGGGCGGTCGGCGGTCAACAGCAACAGCGGGATGGTGGCGAGATCGGCCTCCACGCAGGCCGGCAACAGATGGGCCACGGCCGAACCGGAACTGGTGATCACCGCCACCGGCACCCCCTGCCCCCGGGCGAGACCCAGGGCAAAAAAGGCCGCCGACCGCTCATCGATGCAGGTGTAGAGGGCCAATCCTCGGGGTTCAAGCAGGGCGGCGGCCACGGCCAGGGGTGCCGAACGGCTACCAGGGCAGAGCACGACCTGGCGCAGGCCAAGGCGCTGAAACCCCATCAAGAGCCCCAGGGCCGCCCGCAGGTTGTCCCCAGGTCCCCCGGCGAGGGCCCCGGAGCTGGCGAGCGGCGCCATGGAATCCGGGCGGGATGCCACCGGAAGGCCTCAGGTGTTCAGGATGGGGACATCCTGCCGGACCCCCATGGCGCCTGTTCCCGAGCCCGATGTTGTGTCCCCGCCTGGGGAAGCTTCCCAGGCCCTCGAACCCGGGCCAGGCCTTGGCCGTCAGCTGCTGTCCCTGGCCCTGTGGCTCCTCGTGGCGCTGCTATTTCGCTGGGCCGTCATCGAACCGCGCTGGATCCCTTCCGGGTCGATGTTGCCCACCCTGCAACTGCAGGATCGGATCCTGGTGGAGAAGGTCAGGCCACGGCTGCATCGCCCCCTCAGGCCTGGCAGTGTGGTGGTGTTTCATCCGCCGCCGGCCCTGGTGGAGGCGGGCTTTGACCCGGATTCAGCGCTGATCAAACGGGTCGTTGCCGCTGCCGGAGATCAGGTGGAGGTGCGCGATGGGCTCCTCTATCGCAATGGCCTGCCGGTGCCCATGGATTGGGGCAACGAACCCATGGATTACCAACTGAGCCCCCTGACCGTGCCCCCCCACAACCTGCTGGTTCTTGGGGATAACCGGAATGCCAGCCTCGACTCCCATCTCTGGGGGCCCTTACCGGAAGAGGAAGTGATCGGCACCGCCATCTGGCGCTATTGGCCGTTGACACGCTTCGGACCGATTCGGTTGTCCCCCGTGCCAACACCGGGGATGGCCTGAAGAGCTGCGTTATGGTGCTGCGCAAGCCACAGGGCCGCAGGCCTGCCGAGCGGGAGTCCCATGTTCAATCCGGAGTTCCTGACCAGCAACAATGAGGCGATCAGTGGCAATTCCCTGATCCAGTATCTGCAAGAGCAATCTCCGGATGTGCTCCAGAGGGTTGCCCGTTCCGCCAGCGGAGACATCCAGGACATCATTCGCCATAACGTTCAGGGTTTACTGGGCATGCTCCCTGGCGAACAGTTTGAGGTAAAAATCCAAACCAGCCGAGACAACCTGGCCGGCCTACTGGCTTCGGCCATGATGACTGGATATTTTTTGCGCCAGATGGAGCAGCGTATGGAGCTGGAGGCATCCTTGCTGGGCAGCGATACTTTCGATAGCGACCCAGGCGAACTGAACCTATGACCTGGCTTCACAGAATTTCCCAATATTGATTATCCCGTAGAAGATAAAATGACGGAGTTAATGCAACTTAAGCAAAAAACCTGCCGATGCTGTGGAGCCAAGAAGCAATTTAAACGGCTTGCCAAAGAGGCAGAAGTTGATCCATTTTTTGCGAAACATGGACTTCAAGTTACCGCCACCCATACGGCAACCCTTCCGTTGATCGATTGGGGCCTACGCAGAAAGGTCAATTCATTACCCGACAGCTTGGCAGAAAAAATTCACAGACGCATCGACCGGTTGCGTCGCAACACCTTACTGACCTCTTCTTCGATCACCATCCCCTATGGTTTTTGTGAAAACTGTCACTTTTTAGCCCCTTGGTATGAAATAGCTGACGACCAACTTCGAGATTATTATTCCTTTTATCTCGACGATGAATACAAACAAGCTCGCACCAGCTTCCAACCCGGCTTTGCTGAGCTAGGCAAGGTCATGGGTTCTGCCGAAGAGGCCACTTTGCGACGTCGGCAGCACGAAAACTATTTGATGCCGATCCTTGAAAACTATCGCCAATCCAACGGACTGGAAACAATCACCCTTCTTGACTACGGCGGTGGCGAAGGGGGGATCCAACCCA
>JAPLIF010000341.1 GCA_026389255.1 Cyanobacteriota bacterium | reverse complement strand
TTCGCCATCATGCCCTACGAGGCCCAAAACCAGCTGGCCTGGGCCGCTTCCTTCGTTCTGGTGATGATGATTCTCCTGGCGAACTTGGTAGCTCGTAGGATTGCGGCAAGATCCAAAACCTAAAAATCCCTGTCCTTCATCCTGCCCGTTTCCCATCCTTCCCTCTAAGACCATGACATCATCGACCTCACCGCTCGGCGGCCAACCCTCAGCCTCCTCCAACGGAAGCATCTGCATGTCTTTGCAGAATGTTTCCATCTCCTATGGAAGCTTTGAAGCGGTCAAGAATGTGTTTCTTGACATTCCCCACGGCAAGGTCACCGCGTTCATTGGACCTTCAGGCTGTGGTAAATCCACCGTGCTGCGGGCCTTGAACCGCATGAATGATTTGATTCCGGGTTGCAGCTTGAAGGGCCGGGTGGTGTTTGATGGCCAGGATCTCTACGACCAGCGCGTCGATCCTGTTGAGGTGAGGCGCCGGATCGGCATGGTCTTCCAGAAGCCCAATCCCTTCCCCAAGAGCATCTACGAGAACATCGCTTTTGGGGCCCGCATTAATGGTTATCGCGGCGATATGGATGAGTTGGTGGAGCGTTCCCTGCGCAAGGCGGCGGTTTGGGATGAATGCAAGGATAAATTGCGTGAAAGTGGCTTCTCGCTTTCGGGCGGCCAACAACAACGCCTCTGCATCGCCCGCGCCATCGCCACGGAGCCGGAGGTGATTTTGATGGATGAACCCTGCTCCGCCCTCGATCCGATTTCCACCTTGAAAATCGAGGAGACGATGCACGAACTCAAGAGAAATTATACGATTATCATCGTTACCCACAACATGCAGCAAGCGGTTCGTGTGGCGGATATGACCGCTTTCTACAACGCTGAAGCCGTTGAAGGGTGGTCAGGCAAGGTTGGCTACTTGGTCGAATTTGCCCCAACCGAAAAAATCTTCAACGCCCCCGCCGAACAGGCCACCATGGATTACGTCAGCGGTCGTTTCGGCTGATCGGGCTTGCGGCCCCTGGTCATCAAGGGCTTCCTTCCCTGGGGCGATCTGGAGCAATGACCAAAACGAGAGGTCAGAAAAAAACCGGCCCTAGGGCCGGTTTTTGCTGACGGAGAGGGAGGGATTCGAACCCTCGATAAAGTTGCCCCTATACAGCATTTCCAGTGCTGCGCCTTCGACCGCTCGGCCACCTCTCCAGGGACAGGCGGGGCAGATGTCAATGTAGCAGGAGGGCCTACGCCAAGCTTTCTCTTCGTTCCCGGTCCGCCACTTCATGCCACGCAGCCATCCGATCACGATCCACTGGCGCCAGCAGAACCGGGTGATCCGGCTGGAGGTGCCGGAAGGCGAATACATCCTGCGTAGCTTTGAGCAACAGGGGGAGCCACTCCCCTTCAGCTGCCGCAATGGCTGTTGCACCGCCTGTGCAGTGCGGGTACTGGCCGGCGACATCGATCAGCGTGAGGCCCTCGGACTCTCACGGGAGCTGCGCAGTCGTGGCTACGGCCTGCTGTGTGTGGCCCGGGCCACCGGAGCGCTCGAAGTCGAGACCCAGGACGAAGACGAGGTCTACGACCTGCAGTTCGGCCGCCATTTCGGCCGCGGCAAAGTGCGTCCCGGTCTGCCCCTTGACGAAGAATGAAGGATCTCTGCCTCTCCGCAGCGGCCCTGGCCGGCAGCGGCCTCAGCCAGACCGAACTGATCGACCTGAGCGCCGTGGCCCGGCAAGCCGCTGAGGCCGGAGGCGCCGTATTGCGCAAGCACTATGGCCAGCTGGAGCGGATTCGCGAGAAGGGACGAGCCGGTGATCTGGTCA
>JAPLIF010000236.1 GCA_026389255.1 Cyanobacteriota bacterium | reverse complement strand
ATGTAGCTGTGCCCCGTGATCCAGCCCACATCGGCCGTGCACCAGTGGAAGTCGTCCTCCCGGATGTCGAAGATCCACTGGAAGGTGAGGTGGGCCCAGAGGTTGTAACCCGCCGTGGTGTGGACCACTCCCTTGGGTTTGCCGGTGGAACCGGAGGTGTAAAGCACGAACAGACGGTCTTCGCTGGCCATCGGTTCGGCCGGGCAATCCGGGCTCTGGCCGTCCACCAGGTCATGCCACCACAGGTCTCGCCCGCTGTCCATGGGGGTGTCTTCGCCGGTGCGGCGCACCACCAGCACGTGCTACACCGTGGGGCAGGAACCGCCGGCTAGGGCCGCATCCACCGCCGGCTTGAGGGCCACCGCCTTGTCCTTGCGGAAGCCACCGTCGGCGGTGATCACCGCCTTGGCGGCGCCATCGATCAGGCGATCCCGCAGGGCTTCGGCCGAAAATCCACCGAACACGACCGAGTGGGGGGCTCCGATGCGGGCGCAGGCCAACATGGCGATGGCCGCCTCGGGCACCATCGGCATGTAAAGGGCGACCAGATCTCCTTTGCCAATGCACAGTTGTAGGCAAGATTGGTGGTGCCCCCCTCAAACCAGCGGGCCGAGGGGGGGTCGCTCCAATCGAGCACCTTCTCAAAGGGGGTGAACCAGTGCAGCTCCTGGCGGGCCCGGGCTCCCCAGAAGGCGTCGGGGTCTGCCTCCGCTTCCGCCACCAGGGCCCTGTAGGCCTCAATCGAGCCGATGCGGGCCTGGGTTGCAAAGGCGGCAGCGGGATCGAAGCGTCGCTCTTCTTGCAACACCGATTCGATGGTGGCGGACTCGGCGGCCGCAGCTGCGGGGGCGTTTGGGTTGGGGAGGGCCTCAGCCATGGATCACATTGCGCTGTGAAGCAGTCAAGCGCAGGGGCTATCCCGGTGAAACGATGGGGGTTGGCCCCCTGCTCTTGCTTCCATGCCCGCCTGGCTGGTCATCGCTGCCTGGATGGGGCTGGTGATCTTCGTTCTCACCCCCAGTCGCCGGCAATTTCGCTGGTTTCTGCAGTTGCGCCGGCCCCGCTGGCTCACCTTCGAACGCTGGATTCCGGCCATCTGGCTGGTTATTTATTTTTGTTGTTATGGCTCGGCCCTGAAGGCCTGGGCCGCCAGTGGCAACGGCCTGCTCTTGGTCGCCTACCTCGTCCTGTTGGTGTTGGTGCAGAGCTACACCTGGGTGATCTGTCGCACCCGTAGTCTGCGCAACGGCACATTGGTGGGGCTGGCGGGCTGGCTCTGGGGGATGGCGCTGGCCGGGGCCCTGCTGCCCGTCAGCAGGCCGGCGGCCCTGCTTTTACTGCCCTATCTGCTCTGGAGCCCGGTGGGCACCTTCGTGACCTTCCGCATGGAGCGGCTCAACGATTAAATCCCGTGCCTGGCCTGATCAAAACCGGCTCTTTGAGGGCTGGGGGCCATCAGGGGTGCTGATCCACCCTTGGCAATCGCTGGCGGCGCGGCTAGGCATGAAGTAGCAGCGCGATGGGTCCCATGCAGGAGGAATCACCCGTAACCCCACTGGCAGCCCCCAGCCTGGATGATCGGGGAGTGCTTTCTTATGCGGGCACGGACGGTCGGCGCTACGTGGTGGGTCTCCCCACCGAGATTGATGAGGCCCGCATGGAGCAGGTGATGACGACCCTGCGGGGGGGTGGCGACCTGTTCCTGCAAATTGAGGCCATGTGCCACCGCTGGATTCAACAGGTGAGTGGTCCGGATCTGAATCACCATGACGCCTTGGTCCTATTGCTCACCACCTTGGAAACGGCCCTGGAAGACCGCTACCCAGAGGTGGAATAGGGGGTCTTCCCAGCCTGGATCCCATGACGTCAGGCTGGAACCATGAAGCGACCCGCCGCCTGCCTGTTTGATCTGGATGGCTTGCTCCTGGATACCGAGCCCCACCACGCCAGTGCCTGGAGCCAGGCGGCGGCCCATTTCGGCCTTCTGCTCCCCCCCGCCCAGCTCCTGGGGCTGCGGGGCCGTCGCCGCAGCGATAACGTCGATCAGGTGCGCCTCTGGATCGCTGGGGCGGGCCTGGCTGTGCCCAGCGCCGCCGAATTGCTGGCCGTGCAGCAACCCATCGCTATCCGTCTGTTGAAGGGGGCTGCTCCCATGCCTGGCGCGCGGCGCTTACTCGAGCGCCTCA